>JALZUU010000049.1 GCA_023300665.1 Saprospiraceae bacterium
ATGACACATGTTTGGTGCAGTATAGATATTGATTTTTTAATAATAAAAAAGTATAAAGCCATGAAAAAAACATTTATTTTTTACTATTATTTTTTACTACTGTAAATTTCACCTATGCTCAACAAATTGATAATGTTCAGCTATATGCTTCATCTGTCTTTGTGGATGGGAACATACCTATTAATCCTGACGCTTATCAATGGGGATACATTGACAACAATCTACAAGGTGTAAATATCGATGTTGTAAATACCGAAATTAAACCAATAGTTATTCAACAGAATAACGCTAAATTAACTCTTAATACGTTAAATCATCCTTACCCTTTTACAAAAGTAGAGATTAAATTCGGAGAAGAGGATTGGGTTACAGTGAGTGAGGAAACAACCTATTCCGTTGGTTGGTTGGATTTTCCAGATTCATTTCAAACCTTTGGTCAAATACATAGCTTAAAGGTTAGGTATGAGAAGTTAGAAGAATCATTTTTTAGAGAATACGAAGTTATAGTTGTTCCTGCAAGCTCAGCATTTTATAGAGATAATACAAAAACATCTGAACCATTTACAACGGGAAATACTCTTACTGTTTGGGAAACGCCTAATCAAAATGAAGAAGCACAACCTATGTTGATTATTGAAGGATATGATGTTGCAAATTCAAATTATGCGGAATTTTATAGAGCAGGAGGAAATTACTTGGCTAATGAATTATTTGCTTTAAATTACGATATTTATATTCTTAATTTTAGCTTAGGTGCAGCGAATATAAGAGAAAATGCAGCGGTCTTACATTCTGCCATTGAATATATTTCCTCTTTAAATGATGGAGGTGAAGTAGCGGTAATGGGACTTAGTATGGGAGGATTAATTGCTAGATATGCCTTGGCAAAAGCAGAGGAAGATGGTAGTCCTCTACCGGCTAGTAGTTTTACTTCAATAGATAGTCCCCAGCAAGGAGCGGTAGTAGATAGTGAATTTCAAGATTGGATTAAGGATAAAATTCCTTCTTTTTCCAGACTTGATAATTCGGCCGCAAAAGAGATGTTAATATACAATGCTTTTGATGAAGACTCTACACATGAATTGTTCTATGATGAGTTAAATAGTCTAAATGGAAATGGTTATCCAAGTACAATACCTACTATTGGTATTGCCTTCTCAAATAATACACCCAACCCAAACTTGGATCAAGAATGGTTGAAAGTTGATATAGATTTATTAAACGATCAACATTTTCACGTCAAGGAAGAATGGGCACAATCTGGTTCTATTTTACCTATCTCAACAACTATGATTGATCCGATTAAAAGAGCAATTCTTGGAGTAGGAATAGATGCCTCTTTTGATAGAAGGTCAGATCCTACCTTTATTCCCTATGAGAGTGCGTTAGACATTGTAGATGGTGAATCCAAATTTTGTTTTACAATTGAATTGCCTGAAGGTTCCAGTTCTAATTTTCACGATGAAATACCTGATAATCTTGTTGATCAATTTATTCTTCTTTTTCAGATACAAGAAATTAGTCAAATTGCTACTAATGAAGTCTATAATTTTACTCAATCAAGAGGTAGCTATCTATTAGAAGATCTTACTGTTTTTGGAGAAATGCATATAAATGCTAGTGATAATTTTTCTGGATCATCATTAGATCCAAAGGCTGCCAACCCTACAAATAATTATAAACTTTCCACTTCTCCTTGTGAATCATTAGAAATAACTGTTGAAAATAATGCTAATCTATTAATAGGAAAAGATAGTGGTCAAAAAGGAGATTTAATTATTAGAGATAATAGTTCGATTAATGTAAAAACTGGAGGAGAACTAGATATAAAAGGAGACTCAAAACTAATTCTAAAATCTGGAGCAGTTGCGGAAATTTCTGGAATGTTACGAGCCGAATTTGGCGGTCAAGTCATTATTAAAGACGGTGCCAGTTTACGGGTAACGGATGGTGGCACCTTGCGTATGATTCATTCTTCTAATTTAGTAGTGGAAGAAGGCGGCCTGCTGATTATCGAAGATGGCGCCAACATCGACTTATGGGATAATACCAATCATCGTGCGCATATCTCTGTCACTGGTGAGTTGGTGATCAATGGGCAGCTAAGTATTGGTGGTTCAGGTTATTTCAAATTTAACAAAGGGAATAAAATAACTTTTGGTCCTAACCTATCCGAATTCGTTTTTACAGGTAATTCTCAAACCCATCGCTTCTTTTTGATTGGTGAAGATGCTACGCTGGCTTTTGGTGAAATGCCATTTAGATTAAGTAATGGAATCATTGAATACGAAGCAGGGAGTACCATTTCAGCAGAGAATGCACCTTATGCTAAATTATTGGCGGTAAGCTTAAATGGACTCAGTGGAAGTGGTACGGCTATCAGTACGAGTAAGGTAGAAGAAGTAGATCTACAATATTGTCGTTTTTCCGATTTAGAATTTGGATTGAATTCGCTAAATGAAGGGATTGGTACGGTATTGATACGTGGATGTAATTTCAGTAGATGTCAGTTTGGACTTTTTAGTAATAAACACCAACGAGTGGATATCTATAGTTCTAATTTTTCTGGAGAAGGTCTGGAAAAAGGAATGGCTACATTCTTAACGGACAATCAACATGTCAGTATGACGAGTACCGAAATATTAGATTTTAATGGACCTGCATATCAGAGTGATTATGATGCAGCAATTAGTTTAGGCAGTGATCAGGGAATTACGAATCTCTCTATGTATGGGTGTCTAGTGCAAAATAATTATATCGGAATAACGGCTGCTGAAGGCACTAATACTTTCTCGGATGGTAATATTTTTCTTCGAGACAGGACTACCTTTCAAGATAACGAAACGGGAATTTATATGGTGCGCGGAAGACACCAAGAGCTCAATGCCGGATTGGTTTTATTAGATTGCGCCAGGTTGATTGATAATGGCGTAGGCGTAAGAGGGACTGATGTCTTGCTGCAAGCAGATGCCGAAGAAAACTGTCTAGAATGCGGAGATAATCCACAAATACAGATACGACCCAATACCTTAATCGCTCCTTGGCCATTTGACGGCCCTGCTAATATTTTTGATATTTGTTATCAAGAATTTGAGGTAACTGAAGTTCCAGCTAAAGGAAACTATTGGGACGGAGTTTTTCCAAGTGATGTACCCTTCGATCAAATGTGGCGATTCACAAGAAGTGCGAACTGTAGCGGATTTGTTGATGATAATATTTTAGACGCCTCTAACTTTATTCCCTTTCCACCAGCTGGTTGTCCAACTGAAACAATAGGTACTGGTTGTCCTCCTGATCTAGATTGTATCATCAATCCACCAGATGATAAGGTAGTAATTGTAGGGATTGAAGGTATTAACTATAACGTCCATTCACAATATGCCGCAGCTTATCAAGATTTTAGAAATGAAAATTTGACGAGATCAAGAGAACGATTTATGCCGATTGCTGGTATTCCTGATGAAGTTAAGGTAAGCCTTAGTGGCGTAGGTAAGCATTATATTGACGTAGCAAGAGTGATGGTTAATGCTTTACAAGATGAAAATCAAGCAGGCTTAAATAGTGAAGGCAGTTATAGTGATACTTACAGTGATCTATGGCTTCCTGGAGCTAAAGAATCAGTACAAGTTGATATAACGGAGAAGGTAGATTTTACCGTTTATCCTAATCCAGCCAACGATCAGGTATTGATTGAGACCACACCTAGTTCTTACGAATTGAGTGTATACGATATTTTGGGAAGTCTTGTTCATCGTACGACAATTAATGGTCGTACCAAACTAGAAGTCGCTCACTGGCAAAAAGGTCTCTACACCATTGAATTAAAAGAGCTAGACAACCTTGAAAATTCGATGATACAGAAACTGATTATTCAGTAATTAAGACAAGCTCTAACAACCTGATACAAAATGTATTGGTACAGGCTATTGGAATTAAGATAATTCTGATAGCCTGTATTTACTAAATATTTCCACAAAAAAAACTATATATGAATCAATCAAACCATTTTTCTCAACGAATACTACTTTTAGTATTTTTAGTTACTTGCTATCTAGGAGTTACCAACCAAACTCAGGCACAGTCATCATCAGAATGTGAGATTATTCTGCATCATGATATCTTTAGAGAGCGGAGCGAAGGAATATTAATCAGTGACATATTAAAAAACGACACTTTCCCAGCGGATTCAAAAATTACTTTTGATTTCGAATGTGGTAATATTCTAAATTCCCAGATAAGAGAAAATAACGCTTTTATCGAAATAAATTATGCAGATCTAACGGAAGAAATAAATTATTTTTGTTATACGGTGAGCAGCTGTTCTCAGACTGTTATGAAATCTAGTAAGGTTATTATCTATTTGCCAGTGACGGATCTTTGTGAAGATGATTGTGATCTGCTCTGCGAAGGGGATTTTGAAGATTTTATGCCTGCTATTGGTGGTTACTTTGATCAAACCAACCTTATAGAATTTTACTTTTCAGAATTTTTCGGAAGTCCATTAAATTCTCCTGATATTTTTTATGATTTAGACGATAATAGATATTTAGGGATAGGTGCTGGTACATTTCTTGGAAATAGTACAGAAGGTATTTATTATCCTTTAGATCAGCCTATACCACCAAATAGCTCGGTGACGGTTTCTTTTAGAGCTAATGCAACACAGCCGGGAATAGTTAAAGCTCGTTTTTTTGCACATACTAATGTGCCATGTGATGATATTATTATGGAAAAACCCTTATGTTTTAATAGTCCATCTCAGAATTGTCCTGATCTTGAATTAGTCTGTATGACTGATGAAACTTTTCCAGGCGAAGAAGGGGTTCCTGTAGTAGCTAATCTAAATATACCGCCTAATGCCTCTCTTCTAAATTTTGATGCTACTGATCCTACTAACGGATATCCTTATGATACGGACTTAGGGCCAGTACCTTTCTTTCCTGGTGTCAGAATGTCTAATCAACCCACTTATACATTCGATTGGACCAATAATACTGGTGAAGAAATCAACCATATCATGATTTACATTGGTACTGGAGGTAACCGTTCTTTAATGCTAGACGATATCTCTGTAGAATTAGCTTGTGAAAGCATCTGTAATTGTTCTAATACCATTGGACAAGGAGCACTAGTTACACGTATTTCAGAAATGCCATTTCCTGAAACTACTAACGGTCAATGTGTCGAAGTTTATGGGACATTGATTATTGATGAACCATTGCAATTGACAAACCAACGATTGTCTATGCAGCCTGGATCGCAAATCATAGTATCTGGAACGGGGACATTGGATATTTCATCCTCCGAATTAAGTGCTTGTGATAGAATGTGGAGAGGGATAAAAGTAGAAGCCTTTGGATCGCTGACTACTAAAGACAACACCATAATTAAAGATGCCCAATATGCCATACAACCACTGGATAAATCAAATCTGAATATTAGTTCTACCAATTTCGTCAATAATTATATCAGCGTTTATACAGCTGGAATCACCACTTTAAACCAGACCGGACCTTTTGTAGGCAATAATTTTACTGGTACTAACTTAAAATTACCTTATTGGCAACAGTCTCCAAGTCCAGGTAATCGCTCTTACGCAGCCATTTACCTTAATAAAACAGTAGGGTTAGATATTGGTGATAACAACTTTGCTTCTAATACGATCTCAAGATTACGAAATGGTATTATCGCCTATGGAAGTATCCTCCATGTTGAAAATGTAAATATTTTAAATACCCTTCCTCAGACGCTGGTTATTAATTCTGAGACGATACAGGATCAGACTAATCTGGATGGAAATAGTATTAATATTAATAGTGCGCTGATTTACACCCAAGATAATTGTGAGTTTGGAGAGACTAACGTTGGAACTGCGCTGGTTCGAACAGATGCGACTATTACCAATAGTAGTTATTTATCAACGGTAAATACTGGACAGGTTCATAATGGAATTTTAAGTGTTCATAGTAATAATAGTAATATAGAGATTAGTGATAACGAATTTGTAGTTGGTTTTAGAGGTATATTTTTTGATGAGACTTTGAGCCCATTAAGATTAGATATTGAACGGAATATTATGAGAACATATGAAGATTCGTCTACTCCTGGATTGATTACCGTGCTCAATAAACTACCTGAAAGTCCTGTTGCCAATATTAGAAATAACATTTTATCTGCTGGAAGCGAATTTGCCCAACAACCATTCTATGGAATCGGATTGGGAAGAGTGTATTCAATTAACGTAGATGATAACAATATTTCTGATCCTGTCAACGCAATTCGTATTGTTGGTGGAGGCAAAAATTTAATCCAAAATAATTCTATTACAAACTGTTGGACAGGCCTCAGAACAAGCAATTCTATCGAAAATAATTTTTGTTGTAATACTATTTCGTCCTCTGGTATAGGCATGGATTTTTATGGTATTTGTAGTGACTCTAAATTAGAAGGGAATGTTTTTGCTAACAGCTCTAATGGATTGGTCTTAAATGAAGGTACTGAAATAGGACTCCAGTCTCATAATGGAAATCGTTGGCAAGGAACTTTTCTATCCGCTGCGAGTCATGCTAGTGATGATCAAGATGTTGTTTCTGCATCAAGATTTTTTGTCGACCTTAATGATGGGTTAGATCTTTTTCCGGCTCCTCCACCAACATCAAATGGGATAGATTGGTTTTTTATTGACGATGGAAATACTTATGAATGTGTTAGTTCAGCTTGTGAGCAGCCAATACTGCTTACCAATGATATTTCGGAGAGTGATCAAAAAGTAATGGAAGGCCTGTCAAATGGATATTTTCCAGCAGGTAAATGGCAAGCAGAACGAAATTTATTATTTACTATTGATCAGAGTCCATCTTTGTTTAATTTCGATGGCGTTCATGATTTTTATCAACAAACTGCGAACGAAATCCATCAGTTCAACCAGATTTATAGAGAGGTTAATGACTTATTCAAAGCTGATAATGATCGTAAAGAAAGGTTGGTAAATTATTATCAAGAAGCCAAATTTTTAAAAGCTCGTATTCAAGAAATTAACGCAACGATTCAATCAAATATTGGTGCAGATAACTCAGCATTAGAAATAGAAAAGCAAGAAACTTTATTTAACTTGCAGAATATAAACGATGAGTATTTTGCGGTTGTTTCAAGTCTAACCACCGAAACTCAAGGAAAAGCATTTCCGCTGATTAATGAAAATGATAACCTTGACAAGAGTCGTATTTATGAATCCAATGAAAAGATAGTCAATGATATTTATCTAAAAATTTTAGCAGAAAATCGTTTTTTAACCAGTGACGAAAGATCTACCTTAGAAACCATTGCCAAACAATGCCCTTTAACCGGAGGTAATGCAGTATTTCAAGCCAGAATTATGATTGGTCAACCTTTTCTTGAAGACGATGAATTATGCCAATCGGCAAAACTAAAAGAAGCGGACAATACAGTTACAGATATAAAGGAGGTTACGAGTATTTTACCAAATCCAGCCAATGATAGAGTTTCAGTGTATACAGAAAAAAAGGTAACGGATATTACAATCATTGATTTTATGGGGAATAAAATTTTAACAGTACCTTTAAATCAAGCGGAGTATAAAACGATAGTCCTTGATGAGTTTAAAAATGGAATCTATTTCTTTACCTTAATGTATAGAAATCACCCGATTCATACTGAAAAAATTATTGTTCTTAAAGATTATTAATTAAATTGGTGTCGGCAAGAAAATTGCCGACACTATTTTTTTATTTTATAATCATATCCATGAAACTAAAAAAGTATTTATTAGTTATTTTCCTATTGGTTAGCTCATTTACTCATTTATCCGCCCAACAACATGATAATGTATGGTTAATGGGAAGAAGTGGTATAGTGCCTGATTCTAATTCTGTTTTTGCACTATCTATACTAAATTTTTCACAGTTAACACCAGAAATTAGTTTTCTAGCTGAAGAGATGGACTTTGATGTTACGAATTCTAGTATTTCGGATAGTAGTGGGAATTTATTATTTTATACCAATGGTGCATACATTGCAGATGCCAGCCATCAACCGATGGAGAATGGAACTGGCCTAAACCCTGGAGACTACGTAGAGGATAATGGACCTGATGGATTAGTAATTCGTCAAGGCACCTTAATTCTTCCACGCCCTCAGATAGTAGATCAATATTATCTATTCCATGTTTATTATGAATATCCCGATGGTGATTTAAGTTTTCATGGTTCTCGACTAAATTATTCTTTGATCGATATGACCGAAAATAATGGTCTGGGAGCAGTGATTGAAAAAAATCAACCTATTTTTGCGGATACCCTAGATAAAAAAATATCAGCCGTCAAACATGCCAACGGAATGGACTGGTGGATTGTGATGCAGGAGTATGGTTCTAATGGGTTTCACAAAATGCTTTTAACGAGTGATGGTATTAGCTATGAAGGACTTCAACACGTGGGGGACTCAATTCCTAATGGCCTTGGTGGATCAGTATTTTCTCCCGATGGGTCGCGTTTTGCTGCTATTAGTCTATTCGGAGGGTTAAATAATGATTATCCTGTTAGTATTTATGATTTTAATCGTTGTAATGGAGTATTTTCTAATCCTTTGCACTTTGTATATGGTGATACCGCTTGGTATGGAGGAGTTGCTATTTCTCCGAGTTCGCAATTTCTTTATATCTGTAATTTTAATGAAGTTTTTCAACTTGACCTATGGGCGGAAGATATAGCAGCTTCCCAACAAACAGTAGCCGTCTATGATGAGTATATAGAAGAATATTGGCCTGGCTTCCCAACCTTTCCTAAGTTTAATGTTCCACAGTTAGCACCAGATGGGAAGATCTATATATCGACTGGAAGTTCTTCGAGATTTTTACATGTCATTCATGATCCGGACGAACCTGGGCTGACTTGCAATGTCGAGCAGCGTGCCATTATGTTGCCTACTTTTAATTTGAGATCTATTCCTGTTTTTCCTAATTATCGGCTCGGTCCACTTTCGGAGTCTGTTTGTGATAGCTTGGTATCGACTTCTCCTGATTTATTATTAAATAATGTCGTCCAAGTTTTTCCTAATCCGACAAGTGGTATTTTGACACTGCAACTAGACCGTCCACTCAATGGGCAATGGCAGATATTTAATGCACTGGGGCAAGAAGTATTTAAACAGGAAATAATTAATTTAAAACAAGCGTATGTTATTTCAGTCGATCAATGGATGACAGGAATTTATTATTATCGGATAAATGATGCGCAAGGACGATCTATGACCGGAAAAATTCTGGTGGAACGGTAGAGATTGAGAATCCAAATTGCTTCTGAAAAAATACTGGGGACTGTTCAATAATTTGTGTTTTTTGTTCCGCTAGCATTGCGTAAGAAGAGACCGATTAACCAATGAGCCTGCTCTAAAAACTCCTCCTTAAATCAGAGTTTACAAACAGACGGAATAATGTTTGGCGATTTTTGAGCAATTTGTATGTTATATCGGAAATGATACCCACTGCCTTCACCATGGCTGTGAGAACAAAAAACTGGAAATTGGCCGTTTTTTTGGTAAAATCTCTCTTGTATTTGTTAATTCTTCTGAAATTAGTCCAGATTGCTCTGTTCAAGGCATAGGTCTGGTGTTGAAATAGCCCTCGGTACTTCGTTTTAGGACCATTTAGCTTACAGAAAACCTGATGAATCGTGGATTCCGAATTAGCCCGTAAACCGTAGACCCAATCAGGATAGGCTTCCATATCTTTCCTTCTAGAATAATTAATAATCGTCTTTTGTGGGATATAGCGGTACGGGTAGTTCTTTCCTTCAAGTTTCATTCGGTATTTACCATTCTCTCGTAATGTGGCTATTTGTTCTTTTCCAGTTTTTTGGTCAGTCACCTTGTAATTTCCGTCTTCCTGTAACTCAAAATTGTATTCACTCTTCGGTCCTTGAATCGCTGTTGTATAAAATTTGAAGGCATTTTCTGGAAGCCGACTCAGCTCCTCATTTGCTGCTGAATTGTATCCTCCGTCCGTAATCGTTACTTCAATTTTATCATTAAGTATTGCTTGAGTTCTTGAAACAGCTGATGGAAAAAATTTATCGTCACTCGTACTCGCTGGAGTAGTTTGAACATTAGTAATTAAATTGAGCGGCTTATCATCTCCCTTTTTTACCTCTTTACAAGTTTCTGTTATGTTGCTTACATATCCTGTAATT
>JALZUU010000050.1 GCA_023300665.1 Saprospiraceae bacterium
ACGATTACCATCCGTGATAAAGGAATCGGGATGAACGAATCAGAGGTAGAAAAATATCTAAATCAGGTAGCTTTTTCTAGTGCTGAAGATTTTATTAAAAAATATAAAGATGAAGCGAGTATAATCGGACACTTCGGATTAGGATTTTATTCTGCTTTTATGGTAGCAGATAAAGTTGAAGTAGTTACTAAGTCTCATAAAAAAAGTAGTGCGGTACGATGGATCTGTGATGGTGATCCAGAATATCAAATCGAAAAAGCAGAAACAAAGCCACGTGGTACAGATGTCATTCTACACGTAAGCGATGATGCGACTGAGTTTTTAGAAGAAGGTCGAATCGATACCTTATTAAATAAGTACTGTAAATTTTTACCGATAGAAATTAAATTCGGTACGAAGACAGAAACTTCTTTTGAAGGAGAAGGGGAAGATCAAAAAGAGATCAAAACCGAAGTTGATAATATCATCAATAATCCTAATCCAGCTTGGAAGAAAAGTCCTCGTAGTTTAAAAGACGAAGATTATAAGTCTTTCTATAATGAATTATATCCTTATAGTAAGCCACCACTCTTTTGGATTCATTTGAATATTGATTTTCCATTTAACTTGACAGGTATTTTATATTTCCCAAAATTGAATAATAATTTTGAGGTTTCTAAAAATAAAATTCACCTTTATTCTAACCAAGTATTTGTTACGGATGAAGTAAAAGAAATCGTACCTGAGTTTTTGACGATGTTACACGGAGTGATTGATTCTCCGGATATTCCGTTGAATGTTTCACGTAGTTATTTACAAAGTGATTCTAACGTGAAGAAGATCACTGGATATATCACTAAAAAGGTAGCGGAAAAATTAGCGAAGCTATTTAAGAAGGATCGTCCAGATTTTGAAAGCAAATGGTCCGACCTCGGTATCTTCGTTAAATACGGAATGATCTCTGAAGAAAAATTCTACGATAAGGCGCAGAAGTTTGTCTTATTAGAAACGGTGGATGGCGAATTTTCTACTATTGAAGAATATAAAGAAAAGATCAAAGCGACACAGACCGATAAGCATGGAAAGATCATTATGATCTACACCAATAATCCTACGGAGCACGATAGCTTTATCCAATCCGCAAAAAATCGTAATTACCAAATCTTGAAATTTGATACGGTAATTGACAACCACTTTTTGCAGCAACTAGAACAGAAGCTGGGTGATGTGACTTTCGTTCGAGTTGATTCGGACATCGTCGATAATTTGGTACAGACCGATGAGGTTAAAGAATCAGTACTAGGCGAAAAGGCACAAGAGAAGATCAAGGAGTTGTTTACTACCGAAGTAGGAACGGCAGGCGGAAGTGTAGAAACGAAGGCGATGTCTCCGGAAGATTTACCGGTGATAATTACGCGTCCTGAGTTTATGCGTCGAATGATGGAGATGCAGAAAATGCAGGGGATGGATACGAGTGGTTTCCCAGATAGCTACAACGTCATCGTAAATACGAACCACGACTTGATTGCGAATAAACTCGTCGGCATGAAAAAAGCAGAAAAGAAATCCGCTTTTGTAAAACATCTTTATAACCTAGCGTTATTGAATCAAGGGATGTTGAAAGGGGCAGACTTGACGAAATTTATTAATAGTAGTATTGACTTTTTGAAGTAAGTCTTATAACTTTATTAATCACAAATCCCGACTGCTCTAATGAGTGCTCGGGATTTTTTGTGCATTAATTTTTTATTTTAGATCTGTTTTTTATAACTCTTCATAAACAAGCTATTGATATTAAAAATAATTATTATATCATAATAATCTGGTAATAAAATCAAAAGTTTATTGAAAAAATGCTTTTCTAAGTAACCATCGAGAAAATAAAACATCTAAAAACAGGAAACTTTTATACTATGATTGAGAGAACGATAACCATTAATTCGCTTAAGCATTCAACAATGACAGAAGCACAATTTAAAGAAGGGGTCAAATATTCGGAAGATAATTTTAGAAATGACGATGCCCCACATCTGAAAATAGACAAACAATTGATTCGAGAAATGTTTGACCTTTCAGGAAAACGCATTCTTGATTTTGGTTGTGGGATGGGAGGAATGAGTGTTTGGTACGCCACCAATTGGGATTGTGAGGTCTATGCATTGGACATTGATGCACATCATATTACTATTGCTCAACACCTTAAAGAAAAGCACCAAGTAAAAAATATCACCTTTAGCAAAAGGAATGTTTTAAATACCCCATTGGAAGAAGACGAACGTTTTGATTATATCTTTTTAAATGATGTTGCCGAACATATTCAGTTTCCAATTTTAAAAGCGATTTTTGAGCAACTCCGCTCGGGATTAGCAGAAAACGGAAAAATCTTTGTTACCTATCCACCGTGGCGCAGTCCTTATGCGTCTCACGTAACCCATGCAGTAAAAATTCCTTGGTGTCAATATCTACCAAAGAAAATGCTTCATAATCTGATTGAAAAAAATAATTTACAAATCGTTGGAGAAGAAGAAAGCGATCTGTTATCTGCTTATTATGGTTTAAGTCATTTGACGCATAAAAAATTAATAAAAATTGTCAAAGAATGCAAGCTTAAACCCGTCTATAGAAAAAGTCATTGCGTCCTAAATAAACTACCTGGATTGCAAAACACCAATATTAATTTCTTTCCTTTTAACTTTTTAGTCACGAAGGAGTTTTTGCTTTTGGAGAGAGGGTGATTGGTAGAAAAAAATTAATGTATTAGAAAAAAAGCCGCTGAGGGATCAGCGGCTTTTTTTGTTTTTTCTTTTTCTTGCTTGTAAAGCTGTATCTACACAAGAAGTGCGGGACTGTAAAGTCAAGTGTGTCATTTTGCAAACCCGCGCCTCAATCCTAAAGGAAGCCCGGCGCGCTGACACAGTATATTTAACAGAACATTCTCAGAAGTGTAAACAATCGCTTTGATTTTTGTATCATTTTTTATTTTGTGTTTTTGGCTTGTGGTGGTCCAACGAAAACCCCACTTATCCAACTTTTTCACAAACCCATATTTTCCGCACGAATTTTAAATTTCCTTTTTTAGGAACGATACAATAATCGGATATTTGAAAATCTATCTCTTCAATGATTTTGGTAATATCTGTGGTAGAAACGATGACTAGTCGGTCCGTTATTGCTGAGGAAGATTCAATTATGTGCTTTATATCTTTGTCCGTGGCAGCACTTAACAGATTGTAGGGCAAGTCAATAATAGCTGCATCATATCTTTTGCTAATATCCTTGATATCTGAGCGATAGATCGTTGCCGAATAGTTGAAGTGTGCAATATTTCTTCGGGCATCCCTGCATAGTTTCCAGTTAATATCACAACCTTCTATCTTTTTTTCTGAAAAACAAGCTTCTAACATAATCGTACCTGCTCCACAACAGGCATCTAATAAGGTTTTTTCTTGATCTGCATTACCAGCAATATTGACCAGCGCTTTGGCAGTATTTATATTGATAGAATTGCTATAGGAGCAAGGTTTTTTTTGATGTTTTTGCCAATCAAATTTATCTTTAATCAAAACACCAAAAAACCATATCCCTCCGTAGTTGCATAAAGCATAAGTGATGGTTGGATGATAATAATCAGGATCTCCTTCAATACTGTAACCGATATCTTTTAATTTTTCTAGCCGTTGCTTATACTCCGTGGTATCTCCTTTGATCACTAAATATTCCACTTTAAAACCTTCGATAGATATCTTTTCTTTTTTGATTGCTTGTATTAACGAAGCATAATTTTCAGAAAACAAACTAATATCCAATCTACTTTTAATAAATGCGCTACTCGAAGGCGCTATTTTTATATCAGAAAAAATCAATTTATTTTCTTCCTCTTGATTAAAAACGGCCCTGGACTCTAGGTGACAAAGTTCACGTTCCGTATTATCATAGGTAAAGGAATATAGGTGTTTTTTAATCTGCATAATTTTTCTGGTCAGGTGTTGGTGCAAATTAGCAGAAAAAACAGCAATAGTGTAGATACATCATCATTTAAAGTTAAATTTTAGTTATAGGCAATTTTTAGTTGTGGAATTATAGCAGAGGCTTAAAAGAAAATTGGTGTAAAATGTAAAAGCCTCTGATTTCTCAGAGGCTTTTTTTTCTTTTTCTTGCTTGTAAAGCTGTTTCTATACGAAGACAGCCTGTCAAGCCGTAGGCGTGATATAAACAAGCTCTTTGATTTTTTATAATCTTTTATTTTGCGGTTTTGGCTTGTGTGGTCACAACAGGGGCTGGGAAGTTGATAAAGGACATCTTTTTGCTTTGATGGATGCTTTTCTTAAACAAAATAAATTACAGAGCATAATGTAAAGAGCCCCTGATTTCTCAGAGGCTCTTTTACATTTTCCTTCTGGCAATAATGTTTTTTATTGTTGAGTCACAGCAGAGCACCATTTATTAAGATACCCCCTGGCTGTAAGAACTCATAGCGACAGCATATACTATTAAAGTAATAATATAGTAAATCCAATAGGTAATTCTTGCCTTATTATCTACCTGACTCATCTTTTTAGCCATTATTCTTTTATAAAATCCATTATTAAAGTACAATACAAGCATTGACAATAACATCGGAATTCCAATAATTACATACCCTGGATTATCTACTCTTAAACCCGAGTAGTAATTTCCCAAAATAAAAAATAAAATAGTAGAAATATTAGCACCTGTTCCTAATGATACGGCACCACAAGCATAAAACCAAGATTGACTATTGTCATACTTTCTTTTTTTCTTAAAGTATAAAAAATTATACAACAAAAATTTTTCTATCATTTTTTAATAGTTAAAAACTCGATTTCTATAAGGAAGCCATGTATTTTGCTTCCAGTTTTGATATGTTTGAGTATTTGTTACGAGCGGTCCTAAAACTCCATATCCAAAACCCGTTGCTGCTCCATAAGGTCCTCCTCTCCAACTGTATGTTGTTACACCAAAATCAAAAGCTCCTCTCGCTGCACTAATATTTCCATTAGCAAATGAGTTAGCTGTTGATAAATATCCAAAAACTGCTGCGCTGCTGCTTGCTTGTAAAGCTGTTTCTATACGAAGACGTATAAACTAGCGCTTTGATTTTTTATAATCTTTTTTTTTCGTTTTGGCTTCTGGTGTCACAACGGGGATTAGACTTTTTAGTTAGACATAACTCGTAGATTATTAATTCTTCATAATTGAAACTATCAAAGCAAATACAACAGATAAAATACATATTAATACTCCACTCCACATTCCTTTAGTCCTACGCAATTCCTGATCACTCGGCAAGTTTCGCCGATAATATAAAAATATTAAAAATATTAAAAAATAGCTTGGCAGTGTAACCATCAAACGATGTATTTCCTTAAGAGAGTACAAAACCCTACCAGAGTTTAGCAACATATCTAATCCTGCAAGAACACTAGTAATACTAATGCTCACAACAATAACTGGCATTATCGAATAATTCATAGTTCCATTATGCGAATGTGCATAAAACCTATGAACATTAACTAAGAATTTTCTAAGCATTTATTTACAGTTTGTTGAATATAAATATTTCCCGTTATAACACCACAACCATGTATCATCTCTCTAAATTCATCAATCCGCCTTAGATTTTCATTCCTTGAATGGCCAGATTGATCAGCGTAAAGGTAAATCGTTTTTACAAATAAGCAAACGTACATGTAGTTGGTATCAAAAAGTAGATTAGAATAAAAATCTCTAGCTAATTCTTCTGACTCAAATTGCTTTACAACTACAGTAAATTCATAGTATGCTGATGTCCCATCACTTCCTTTCCATCTTTTTTTTGTTCGAAAAAAATATGTCGAATCAATAGAATTCTTAGCGCGCGATTCACTTATTTCAACATTATATTCACCCCAACCTAAATCAGCTATTTTTTCTTTTTCACTTTTTTCTTTACATCCATAAAAAAATAAAACTACTAACAACATAAATAATCTAATTCCCATCTTCGTTTTAATTATTCCAATTTAAAAAATTGAATTACCCACTATAGCACCACAAAGCTCCTTAACAAAAAAGTCTTATCGCTCGTTTATACGTCTTCGTATAGATACGAAATCTTAGGCAAACTTCTCCACCGATATAAAAGTTAAGAACTCCTCCTGATTTCACAGAGGCTCTTTTGTCTTTCTTACTTGTAAATCTGTTTCTATACGAAGACGTATAAACTAGTTCTTTGATTTTTGTATCATCTTTTTTTTGCGGTTTGGCTTGTGGTGGCTCAGCGGAGCAAACCGAATCTTACTTCTCCCCCACTATAATAATTTCTCCATTATCATCTAGAGGTACTAACGTTAAATATCGTAAAATACCATCGCTTTTTAGGGTATAATTAAATTCCGAGTTTAGATCAAAATACGCTTGACCTTCAAAATGAAAGGATATTTTATCTTTCTGAAGATCATATTCAAAATCATACTTTTGTTTAGAAGGTTCTACAATATTCCCGCTCTTCGAGTCAACAAATACTAACTCAGGACAAACATTACACATTGCTCCAAAGCTACTAGATATTAACCATGCTCCTGTCAAATTAGGTATATCTCGTAATTCTCTATTATTAGAATCCTTAGTACTACATGATAGAGTTCCGATCATAAAACAAACTAAACTGTATTTCAATATTTTCATTCTGAATATTTTAGTCTCTAAACTTAAAGCGCTCCCCATCGTTACTTAATCAACATCTTACGTCCAAAAGATAACATTAATCACTTTAAGTACGTGTTCAAAATAGTCAATAACCTATGACGGTCTCTTTTCTATTTTTGACCAAGTACTTATAAAAAATTTCAACCATGAAAAAATTTGTTTCTCTATTATTTAGCTTATCCATTATTGTGATGACTCAATCTTGTAGTGTCAAAGGATTAGCTGGTCTTTCGCCTGCTCAAGCTTTAACGGGTGTACAAGCTTTATTGGGTAATTCTAGTAAAAGTGCTTTAAGTGGTTTTACGGGGAATGTCTTAGGTAATGCGGCGCTGCAAAGTGTTATGCCTAAAGGACTTTCTAACATTACAAGTTTATTAGGTGGCTCAAGTCAAGGAACTCAAGCACTCGGCCTATTAAATAGTGCGATTACTTCGGCAGTACCTGACGTAGCTTCTTCTGTTTTGGGCAATGCGACCAAAGGAATTGCTGCAACTGATGCTTTAAGCCTATTGAAAGGTGGTAATACTGGTGCTACTGACTTTTTACAGAAGGCCGCAGGCAAACAATTATCTGCTGCTTTATTACCTGCTATTACAAAAAATCTAACGAGCAACGGAGGTCTTAGTGCGATCACTTCTGCTTTAGGAGGTCAAGCTGCTGGCTTACTTGGAAACGGTAAACCTTCTATCGCTGACCTTGCAACATCAGGTGCGACCAATGGCCTTTTTAGCATGATGGGCAACGCAGAAAAAGC
>JALZUU010000051.1 GCA_023300665.1 Saprospiraceae bacterium
TCTATGGTATCACAGAGTCCAGTCAGATCACAGATTTCGAGACAAGCAGTGTCCGTACCTAAAGTAAGACCGGTGTAAGATATACATCTGTTTAAACTATCAATATCAAATACTACTGAAGTACCCGATGCATCTTCACAAATATTTCGGAAACTACTGATTCCTCGAACACTGTAATTCATCGTATCTATACAATAGCTCTTCGTTTCTCCAAAACAAATATCGTCTAGGAATACATTCGCACAACTAACATTTACCAATAAGGTATCTGCACAGAAAGCAACAGTATCTAAAACAATTATTTCATAGAAGCCGGTATCTAACGGAATTCCTAATCCAGCTGGACTTCCTGTCAGAGAACTGGTTAGGATAGACGAAGCTCCAAAATCAGTCGCTTCTACCACCATCGAACCAAAGCCTAAATTAGCATCCATTCCGACAATCACCTGTGCAGCTGTATCTGCAATAAAATCAGCAGTTGGTACTAAACTATTCATTAAGATAACCAGTTCAGGAATATCTTGGAAGCTTCCCGTAAAGGTCGAATCTCCAACCACCCACGAGTCCATCGAGTAAGGTCCAGCATTCCCCATTCCAAATAAATTATTATAACTATAAGTAATTAAGGTGTCCCAATCACAACCTTCATATGCCCCCATATAAACAGATCCATTAACGGTAACAACATAATTATTTAAATTATTTAGATCCAGATCAATACAAACCAGAGAAGTCTCTCCACAAATATGCGTTAATTGCGCCGCTGATTCTCCATTAAAGAAATCACAACCATTGTCATCACAAGTAGGAACGATAATATTATCTTCACTTACTACACAATCTCGAGCATCAGTCACGGTCAAAGCATAGGTACCAATAATTAAATCCATTCTATCTGCTGAATTATCACTTCCGCTCAAATCCGCCCAATTATAAGTATAAGGCGCAGTGCCTCCTAACATTTCAATATCAATAGATCCAAACGCATCACAAACTGGTGTTATCGTTGCTACTATCACCTGATCTTCTGGTGCTTCTATTTCAAAACAAAGGGATCCAGCGGTACAACCTGCTCCATCTTGAATCATTACACAATAATTACCTTCTGGTAAATTTCCATTTTCATAAACATTTATTCCATCCGTAATGATCGTATCAGGTACTCCATTAAATGCTCCATTATAGACAATACTAAAATCAACTGCTCCATCTAAATTTCCAAAACAAGAAATATGATGAACTGAATCTAAGGTCATCGTAGCACCCGGTACATTATCAACCAATACAAAAACAAATTCTAGTTCACAACCAGTCGTTAGATCATTATCTCTAATAATTACGTTATTTGCACCACCTGTTAATCCAGTGCGCGCCGCATCGGTAGTCACGAGTCCGTCACCCCAAATAAAAGTATAGTTGCCACTTCCTCCTGTAACAGCAATCGTTACGGCACCATCACTCAATCCACAAGTTGGTTGTACATCTACATTAGCAATCGCTGACAATGGATTTTCTGATTCAATTTCTACCAGCATTACATTAGAACAATTGCCATTAGCAGGATCTGTTAATGTTACAAAATAACTTCCTTCTGCAAGATCATCTCGCGTTGAAGCAGTAGAACCATCTTCCCAAGCAAATGTAAAACTAGCAGGACTTAGCGTCACCGTTCCATCCGCTGCTTGACAAGTTGCTGGTGTTGTGATTGCCGTAGCTTCTGGTCCATCTAGATTGGTAACTAGAACCAACGCTTCGGTTGTACAAGTTGGATCACCCAACTCGGTAATTTCTACGGTGTATCCACCAAATGGTAAACTTGTTCGAATATTTCCTTCAGTATTAGCCACTCCTAAATCAGGAGACCAAGTGTAGTTAAACCCAGTATTATCTCCGACCATATTGATCGTTGCCGATCCAGTCGCCTGATTACATTGGCTTTCTACCACGAGAATAGAGTTTACATCAGGTGTGGTACAAGGACAATCATTTGTAACACTCACGTCTTCTGCTAGTGTACACCCTACTGCATCTGTTACCGTAAGTGGATAAGTTCCTGCAGATAATCCAGATCGATCCACGATATTATTATTTCCAGGAAGATCATCCCAATCAATTGTATAAGGACCAGTTCCTCCATTTACAGTTACATCTACACTACCTGGCTCACTACAATCTGGTTCTACAATAAATAGTAGATCAATATAATCTGGTTCTTCGATAGTAAAACAATCTCCTCCAGCCACACAACCACCTTCATCGGTGATGATAATACAATATTCCCCTGGAGGTAAATTTCCATTTTCATAAATATTGATACCATCTGTAATCATGGTATCTGCCGGTGCATCGAAGGCCACATCGTAAGCAACCGTAAAGTTAGCTACTCCATCATTTTCTCCTGGACAACTGATGGCATCTTCGCTATCAATCGTTACAACTCCTTCTGGTACATTATTAATTAACATGAATGGTACTTCTAAGGTACAACCAGAACCACCTGCATCAATTATCGTAACGACATGCATTCCAGCAGCTAGTCCATCTTGTGTATTCGTTCCACTTGGGAAACTATAAAGATAACTACCACTACCACCTGAAACATTAACGGTAACTTGTCCATTAGCAAAATTACAATCTGGAGCAACATCTGTTACTACATCTGCCGTCAAGTTGTTTTCTTCTTCAATTTCTACTAAAATAATTCCTGGACAATCTGGGAACGCAGGATGTGTAACTGTTACAAAGTAATTTCCTGCTCCTAAATTATTTTGAATTGATCCCGCTGGCAATCCATTTTCCCATTGATAATCTAGGTTAGCTGGTGCTAATAAAACCGTTCCATCATTGGCTGCACAAGTAGCCGGTGTAGTTGTGGCGGTAGCCGTTGGGCCATCATCATTAGTCAAAACAACCTCTACTGTTTCAGAACAACTAGGATCTGTTGGGTCTGCAATAATTACCCGATAACCACCAGCTGGTAGGTTTTCTCGAATGTTTCCAAATCCAGCAATTGTTCCAGCTTCTGGAATCCAAGTATACTCATAAGCGTTTTCTGGTCCTTCTACTCTGACCATTGCAAATCCATCCGTATTTCCACAAATAGGTTCAATTAAGGTCACACTTGTCAATACAGGTGGTTGACAACCACACTGCGTAATACTAAAAGTTTCTATGGCCTGACAACCAGAAATTGCTCCAACTAGGGTAACTGTAAAGTCAGATGGACTATTGATATAAATAGCATCAAAGTCTAAGGTATTTCCATTAATAACTGCGTTGGTAAAGTCACCCGTTCCATCAATTGTAAAGGATGCAATATCTTCATTTATGCTTATAGATAACGCAGTCGTATCGCCCGCACAATTTTCAAAATCATTGATTATGGTAGTTACAACAGGTGGTGTAATCACATCTATAAATACTTCTGTGGTATCAATACAACCAGCCGCATTAGGTCCGTAAACGATATAGCTAGTTGGCACTATCGGACTGACCATTAGTTCATCCCCTGTACCTTGTACTAATCCACTCGGCAAAGCTGCCCAAGTATAACTATCTGCCCCTGTAGCTTGTAAGGTTGTTACTTCACCTGCGCATTGGGCGCCGACTGGAGAATTTATCACCTGAATATCTGGTGGTGTTAAAGTCGAAATAGTAATAGAAGCAGTATCTTCAAATCCAGGGGAATTACTATTCGTCACAAAAACGTGGAAAGTATAATCTTGATTTGATTCTGTTCCGACAAAGAAAGGGTTCGCAATATTATAATCACTTAATAAGCCTCCAGGTGGATTAGCCGCATCATCTTCCCAACGGTAATCTGTACCACCAATAGCAAGTAATTGCAGTTCAGTATGTGGACAAACCAAAGTATCTCCAGGAATAATATCCGCAACAATAGCATTGTCATTAATAACCAGAATGGTTTCAACGGTAGAACATCCAGTAGCTGAAGTCACCGTAACTGAATATTCAGTATCACCTATTGGAGTAGCGACTGGCATT
>JALZUU010000052.1 GCA_023300665.1 Saprospiraceae bacterium
CTGATTAGCAAGTTCTTCACTGATCAAGGCCAGTCCGGCACCTGTTATCTGCATATTACCATCGACCATTCGACAGGTTTCGTCTACCTTGATATTGGTGAATTCTAAGTTGAGTCGAAGTTGTTGGAAAGGCATAGCGACATAACCAGTACCTGTAAATGGGCTAGAACTATTGACCTCATTTAGGATCACCAAAAAGTCTCCCGCTTGAACCGTATCGCCTTTTTCTAATTCAGCAATCAATGGAAGTCCTTCATCAAAATATGGGTCAGCAGGAATTCCACAACTATAATCCAAGGCCATCGGACCAAAATAACAACCTTTCCAGTTTACTGTTTGATTGTTAGAATAGATAGAATAGACCTCGTCGTCTATCGCTCGAACACGATAAAAATATTGAGTGCTAGCAAAATTGACTGGGTCTACTTTATGACTTTCTCCATAAACGATTTTATTCTCATATCCAGCTACAAAGCTACCTTCTTTGAAATCAGGAGTGGTAGCTACATCCAATGTATAGGTATTGATACCAGGCAAGTTTTGCCAGTTGGCCCAAAAGTTGGTTTTCTTAATCTGAGTGGCTGGTTCTGTAATCGGAACGACGGCAAGACTGCCATCATTGACAACGATCGGGTTTGAATTTCCAGAAGTACGATCATCTATTTTCGCTCTGACTTGATAAAAATAAGTGTTGTTTTCTGGATCAAGATTTTGAGTGAAATCAATACTAGTACCAGTTACAACTTGATTACTCAATTCTGGAATTACTTCGCTAAAATTAGGGTCAGTAGATACATCGATGATATATTCAGTGGCATTGGGAAGTGCTTCCCAGTTGGCAGTAAATCCAGTAGCGTTGATATTAGATGGTTCCAAGGCAATCGGAATTGGAAGATATTGACGAGGTACTTCGATGATATTGGAGTAACCTACTCCCCAGAAAGTAGCTCTAATTCGGTAAAATACACCTTGTGTAATTAAATCAACAGTCACAGGTAAGTCCATGACTCCAGATGAAATTTTAACTCCTTCTTCAAAACCAGGTAATAATTGAGTGAATTCTCTGTCACGAGCAACTTCTAGATGATAATTAAGAAATCCCGTTGTTCCAGACCAGTGTGCTGTAAATCCATTGTAAGTTGTTTCTTGTTGAGGAAGGGCCAAGTAATATGAGGAATAGGGATTATTGGATTCAAATTGAATGGTTTGAATATTTGACCAATCAGATTCAAGATTACCTCTTTTGGCCTTAACTCGATAATAATAGGTCTTACCAGAGAAAGATCCTGCGACAGGTTGTTGTAGATCAGTAACGGTTAGACTTTCATAGCCTGGAAGGAGAATCCCAAAACCGGTATCTCTGGCAACTTGCAATTCAAAATATGCTTCTTCTTGGTAATTCCAATTAGCAGTAAATAATTCTTCCGTTACTTCTGTAGGATCTGTGGCTTCTGGTGGTAGTAAAAATTCTGGTGATTCTGGTTGTCGATTGTCTATCTCCAACGGAACAGACCATGGGCTAAGATTTCCCGAATTACAAACTCGGCGTACTTGGATTTCGTATCGATGAGGCGTTAGATTATCTAGAATATATTCTTGTTCCGTAATATCAGAAATGGTAACCCAAGAATTGCTATAATTGAATTGGTCTGGATTGATCATGGGTGCAGGCGCACTAGTACTCCCTTGAATTCCTTGTGTATTTCCGCCTAAGACAGACAGATTTTTATTTCCTTTTTCTTTGGAATTTATTGGCCCTGAGCTAGATGGGATATTGTTAATGGTGCTGGGAGAATTAGTTGAACCTGGATTTGAATTTAAAATAATTTCTTCTTGTCGATATTGAAGTTCATAAGTCCCAGGACTACTATCTACCCAACGGATAAGTTGAGAAGTAGAATTGGCGGTTAAAGCCTGTATTCCGAGTGGAGTATCACAATTTTCTCCATAAGTAAATTTTGCTAACTTACTAAATCCATTGTTTTTAAACAGTTCAAAACCTGCTGGATCGTACGCTTGTACTCGCCAAAAATAAGAAACCCCTTTTTCTAAGAAAGGATCAACCGCTGAATATTGAAAAGTATTAATAAATACTTCGGTTGTGTATAATGGTGCTTGATAAAGAATAATTTGGTCTTCCGTCCAGCCCGGAATTTCTTCATAGAGAAACAGTCTATATTCTGTTTGAAAACTATTGGTATGTCCAGGATGCCAATTAAAAGAAAGGGTAGCCGGTTCTACGTACTGGACAAGACCAATGGGATTATTAAGAAATGGTGGTTCATGTTCGACCACGCTTGCTACAGCACAACCTCCATTAGAAACAGGTAATTCATCAAAACGGTTAATATCATAAGCTTCAAAACAGATGGTATAAATTCCTTCGGGTAATTGTCCAGTTTTTAAAAATTGTCTACTAGACATCCCTGATATTTCCAAATTATTAGGATCAAATAAATCTGCTAATTCAAAACCAGTCAAGATTTCTGGAACATTATACATCAGATTAATGGGCGCAGAAAAATAATCGGCCCTTGAAGCCAATTCGATTCCTTGGCCAGAAATTCTAACTTTTAGCAAGACTTCGTAATTGGGTCGGCTATCATCGTTTAATAATAAAATAGTCCGTAAAGATTCTGGTTTTTGTCTTACATAATCTGCCAAATACGGTAAGCTGGGTGTTGTCAATTGTGTATTGACTGATACAGGAAAAGGTTGTGCATATCCACTAGTGCTGTAAAGACAACAAAGGAATATGATACCAATAATTGGTTGCGAAAGTAATTTTCTTATTTTGTAATAAAGATTTCTCATGTATATTGGTTTTCTAAAATCGGTACCCATAATTTAATCTGATATTAGTTTCGGTAAATCCTGCTGGATTATTTAAACCGCCCTTCTGGTGGCGATTTGCTAGTTGAAAATTTAAACCTAAACTTTGTTTTTTGGTGACCTGATAGTTTACACCCAAACGATTGGTCAAGATATTATTGGTATCTGAACCATTTAAATAAAGCACTAAGTAGGCGAGGGTGGCGTTGAGTTTTAGTTTTTTATTTAGAAATGATTTTCCAACTGAAACTGAAGGAGAGATCGTTAAGATATCACTACCTGGTAGTTTTGCTAAGTTTCCTAATAAAGAACTATTAATCACCCATTTACTAGTTGGAAATAAATACGTAAAATGTAAACTAGATTGATAATTTATGGATCTTTGATCTTCCTGAATTTCATCATTTACAATACCATTAGAAGTATAAAAACCACCCATCAACATCCAGATAGCATTTTTTTGTTTTCCTGTAGTATGTGTAATAGAAAAATTAGCCTGCTGACTAACTTGAGCGAGAATAATCGAGTCTACTTGTACAAAAGGAATGGCTACCGTTGAAAGCTTGCTAGTTGTTTGGAAATTAGAATAGCTTAGATTAAAATTCCAAGTTTGATTTGGAAGATAGGAGCTGTTGATCGATCCTACAAAACGGTTATTGGTTTGTAATTTTAAACCTGTCAGGTTATTTCTTTGAAGTCCTATGTTTGTTTGAATAGACAATTTTTTCTTTAGAAACTGTCCAGCTAGTTTGACGGTGAAATTTTCAAAATCATTATTAAAAAATAAAGCGCCTAAAGTACGGTAAGCAGGACCGACTCTTTCGTAATTAAATTCTAGTGTTCCAAAATTTAAATTGAGACCCGTACCAATATTAAAAGCATCATCATACCCCGAAGAGATGCGCGCGGTATGTAAGCCACCGATCCGTCGTAACCATCCGGCTTCGTCCACTGGAGTAACTTTGGGAGCGGTTTTGTTTCGACTATAAGCACTTCGTCCAAAATCAAATCTAAAAAAGGTTTTTCCAAAAGTTTTTTGTCCTTGTAAACCGAGTATTACGTTATCCATTGGCGTAATATTCGGAAAGTTGTTGAGTTCTGGAATGGAGTTTTCGTCATCCTCGGCAGAGAATAAAATCAAAGCAATATTATCTTTCTTATGTTCATATCCAATCTTAAATCCCCATGCTTTTCGCTTGAAAATGGGTTCAAAATTTTGTAAACTATTCAAGTCTTCCGCTACCGCTCTTCTTAGTCTTCCGGTCATTGCACTAAATCGAAATCGACCTGGTTTTAATTCTATTCCAACACCATTAAAACTATGATTTGCCAAAGTATAATCAGAGAAATTCATACTTCGAGTACCAAAATGCAAGGTGATCCATTTATAGGTTGGACTGATCCCGACAAATTGATAAGAAGGTAATTTATAAGAAGGAAACCGAAACGAATACAAGGTATTTCCACTTGAATAATTAGCAGCAAACGGAGCTGAAATTCCCATAAAATCAAAATTTAAATTCGCACTTAACCGCCAAATAAAAGGATCTCTTCGTCGATCAATTCCTGATATATGATTAAAGCTGCTAAAGGCGGTAATTCCTCCGCTAACTTTGAGTGGATCGTTTCTCCATCGTTCCTTAAAACCACTAATTTTTTTCTTTACTTGGTCGTCTACTTGATCCAAATCTACATTTTGGGCAAGACAAACTATTGGTACTAGAAATAGTACGAGAAATAACCAACTCAATATTTTTAATTTTCTCATTTTAATTATTTTGCCATTTATTAGTTTTTTTCTGTTCCTTCATATCTGAAAGTCAGATGAATGATCTCATAGAGATCACAACTCGTTTTATATGCGATCACCTACGGGATCGAGGTTTGCTCGATCAAAGTCTATTTTATACATGAATCCCTACAGAATTCTAGTCGATCGTAACTCTTGACTGCTTGTTTCCCGCAATCGCGTTAGAGGGAAGCAAGAAGCAATAAGCCCCTCCTTACCTCACCACAAAATTAATCTGCCGCCAACCCGTAACACTCTGAATAATAAGCGCATAAACACCTGGCTTCAAATCGTCAATATCGTATTCAATTACATGATTGATGTTTTCAGGATTTTGTCTAAAATCCATTCGAATTCCTTGGGCATTATAAACATATAAGTTGAGTGCCTGAGGATTAGCCAATCGAATTTTTGCAGTGAACTCGCCGTCATTTGGATTCGGAAATAAGCTAGCATCTAAAATTCCAGAACCACTAGCGGTTATGTTTTCAGGATTATTCAAGCTATCCTGATCTTCGTATATAGTGATGAAATTATCTACTGTTGATGTACAACCTTGAAAAAAGGCTTGCAGGGAGATTGTATAATCTCCAGGTTCATTAAAGAGCATGACCTCTTGATTTTGATCTGAGTCAAGTTGTGTGATTCGAGTCAAATCATAGGACCAAATAACCTGATCAGGAATCGGCCAAGTAATGTCGATGGCTACAATCGGTAAATCAATCAGTCCATCAATCGGAATTAAAAACTCCGCTTTTAAACTATCCGGTGTAAAATTCACTTGAATTGTATCTTGATTTTGACAACCTTGATCATCTTTGACGGTCACCCAAATCTCATCGGCTTCGTTAAGTGTGTAGGCTGGTGCGTCGCTGATGGGGCCAGATGCATTACTCCATTGGTACGTAAAGTTATCTGGCCCAGCGGTCAAGGTCACTGATTCACCCAAACAAATAATGGTGTCTCCTGTGGTCGATAAGTTTAATTCTGGACCACCTGGTTCTGGGATGAAAACAGATAAAGTATCTTCACATCCATTATTATCAGTGACGGAAAGTTGATAGATCCCACCCGTTGTGATGGTCAAGTTAGTTGTTGTATCTCCATTAGACCAAGCAACTTCGTATGGTAGGGTACCACCCGTTATTTCAATCCCAATATCACCTTCATCACCTTCACAGACAGGAAGATTGAGGTTGGTCAAATTCGTTGCTAATCGGGTTGGCGTATTAAATTCGATGAGTTCGGTATAGTTAATTTCACAGATACCGTTTAGGTCAGTAACAAGTATTTCATAAGTCCCTGAAGCAAGTCCTGCAAAAAGGGCAGTAGATTGGAAATTCAATCCTCCGTCAATACTAAATAATAAGTCTTCATTATCAGAGGTTGCTACGATGACAATCTGCCCATTGTTTCCTACACAAGTATCTGGTGCTGTGGTTAATACATCCGTAATGGTGATTTCCCCAATGGTCTCTTCGATTTCTACGACCTCACTCAATACATTTATACAAGTCGTATCAAGCGTACTCATCCCAATTTCGTAAAGACCACTTCCAAGGTTTTCGAAGATAGGAGTTGTCTGCCAAGTCTGTCCATTATCGATGGTAAATAAATAATCGCCTGGTGCATCGGTCGTTAATTCGATGACCCCTTGGTCGCCTCCACAAGGGGTGAGCGGAATTATTTCCTGAACGGTTAAGATAGGAAGGTTGGTTACATTTAGGGTTAAATTAATGATACTATCACATCCAGAAAATGCTGTGAGTGTATCTTGGTAGATGCCAGTTTCAGAATAAATAGAAGAACCAATCATAATGGTTTCTCCTTCACAAATTGCTTCCGTTCTAGAAATGTTAATAATACTTGTTTCGGTCAAAGTCAGATTAAAAATCGTATTACAGATTCCATTATTAACTGTAAAAATATAGACTCCAGCCGAATCAAATACTTGTCCACCAATCTCAATCGTCGAACCTTCACAGAAACTAGTATTGACAATTTGTTCTCCATCTTCTATAACCAGCAATGTCAGATTAACGGTACTATCACAATTGTTTTGACCAGCTAAAGTATCAATATAAAATCCAGTTTCTGTATAGAAATTATTTCCTACTTGAAATGAATCTCCCATACAAATAGCGGTATCTATTTCACTAAAAATCGGATTGGTTACTGTTAAGTCTAGGGTTACTAAACTATCACAGCCATTATAGGAAGTAAATTGATTGTTGTAAATACCTGTAACGGAATAAGTATCATTCCCAATAGTGAAAGTTTCACCTGCGCAAATCGTTTCGATGAGTTGAGTTTGAGAAGACTCAATTACCGTGAGCGTAAGATTAACAGTAGTATCACAACTATTGGTTCCTGGGATTGATTCGGTATAAACTCCAGTTTCTGTAAAGGAATTATTTCCTATTTGATAAGATGCTCCTTCACAAATGGTAGTATCGATGGTTAGTAAAATAGCTTCGCTAACCAAAAGGTCTAAAATGACCAAACTATCGCAACCATTGAGGGCGGTTAATTGTGTTTCAAAAAGACCAGTGGTGGAGTAGTCTGTAGTACCGATTGTAAATATTTCGCCTTCACAAATAGATTCAGAAAGTTGGGTTTCAAAACTTTCTATTTCGTTAAGGGTCAAGTTAAATTCGGTGCTACAATTTCCATTATCCACTGTGAAATTATAGAAACCTGGGGAATCAAACATTTCTCCACCGATTTCGAATGTTGTACCTTCACAGAAGTTTGCATTGATAAATTGTACTTCATCTTCTAGGACAATTAATGTAAGATTTACCATACTATCACAAGAATTTTGACCAATAAAAGTCTCGAAATAATCTCCAGCTTCAGAAAGACTAGTCGTACCAAATTGGAAAGTTTCTCCTTCGCAAATAGATACTGTTGAATCAGTTACCGTAGTTTCATTTACCGTAAGATCTAAGGTTACTAAACTATCACAACCATTAAAACTAGTAAATGTATTTTCGAATATTCCGGTTGTAGAATAGACAGCGGTACCAATAGTCACGGTTTCTCCTTCGCAGATATTCTGAGTAATAAGGGTGTCATTATTTTCAAAAACATTTAGATTTAAATTGAAAATAGTACTACAATTGCCATTATCAATAGTAACAGTATAATTTCCAGGAGCCTCAAATATTTCTCCACCGAGTTCAAAAATAGCTTCCTCACAAATAGTTTCGTTAAGAAATTGTTCGGAGTTGTCAAGCACGGTAAGTGTTAAGTTGACAATACTATCACAGCTGTTCTGTCCAGTGAAGGTTTCAGAATAATTACCAGCTTCAGAAAGAATTGTGGTGCCTAATTGGAAAGTTTCACCTTCACAAATGGAAGCATTTAAATCAGTATTGGATGTTTCGTTAACTGTAAGATCTAGCGTTACTAAACTATCGCAACCATTCATATTGATAAAAGTATTTTCGAAGATTCCTGTGGTAGAATAGACAGCAGTGCCGATAGAAACGGTTTCTCCTTCGCAAATAGTTTCAGTAAGAAATGTAGAACTATTTTCTAAAACGTTTAGGTCTAGATTGAAAATGGTACTACAATTTCCGTTGTCAATTGTGACGGTATAATTTCCAGTAGCATTAAAAATCTCACCACCAATTTCGAAGGTTTCGTCCTCACAAATAGTTTCGTTTAAGAATTGCTCGGAATTATCAAGAACCGTTAGCGTCAGATTGACGATACTATCACAGGCGTTTTGACCAATAAAAGTCTCGGAATAATTACCTGCTTCAGAAAGACTCATTGTTCCAAATTGGAAAGTCTCCCCTTCGCAAATAGAAGCGGTTAGATCAGTATTGGATGTTTCGTTAACTGTAAGATCTAGCGTTACTAAACTATCACAACCATTTATATTGGTAAAAGTATTTTCGAAGATTCC
>JALZUU010000053.1 GCA_023300665.1 Saprospiraceae bacterium
CAATAAATCAATAATAGAAGAAGCGGTCCAAGAAAAATTATTTCCTCCGTATCCTTTTTCAAGTATAGCAGCCTTGGATTTTTCGGCTTCAAAATATTCGTAAAATCCGAGTTTATCAACCAATTCAATTAAGTCAGAACGTACAATTTCGGCTAATTTTAAATAACCATAATTACGTAATCCTTGATGAATCATCCAGTTCATTTGCGGCCAAATTGGACCGCGCCAGTAACGTTTAGAATCAAACAACGGACTATCCACATCAAAGCTTGGACAAAGATAAAAACCACGATCGTGAATACCTTGCAGATAGCTGGCAATATGTGCAGCTTGCTCTTTGGTCGCCACACCTGCAAACAATGGAACAATACCTCCAATCTCTCGATGAAGAATTGGTGCTTGATTGCGTTGATCATACGTAGTAAAAAATTTTAAATCTTCGTTCCAGAATTTTTTAGAAAAATTGGCTTTGCTTTTCGCTTGCCAGTCGGTGAGATTTCCAGCATCTAGGTGGAGCTTTTCGGCAATATTTAGTAAGGCTTCATTTGAACGAATCAGGATGGCGTTCATCATACAATCTTGTACTAGAAACGGACTTTCTGCTGCGATTCCGGGGCCATCATATTGATGTTTTTTCCCAAGCTCTAAAAGATAAACATAACGATCGTATTGATCTTGTGTGGGACGTTCTGAAGCATCTGAAATAGCCGTATCTTTTCGAGTATACGCAGGAATAGTTGCTGACGCTAAATCGATTCCATTTAGAGGTATATCCCAAATTGGAGAATTATCTCGACCAGATTCCCAAGGATGAAAAATAAAGAATAGTCCTTCGTTTTCTACATCTCGATAGGTATAAAGGAACTCATGAAATTTTAAAACCTTAGGGAAAATTTCTTTGACAAAATCTACCACCTGTTCATTCTGTTTTCCATAAATTTTCAAGAGAGATTCTAGTACAAATCCAAAAACTGGAGGCTGTGTAATCCCAGAAGATTTGGGATTTTGGGGAGCACCCGAATTGACTTTAGTACCCCAGAAATCATAATTGGGGAAATAAGTTTTCTCATTTTCACTATGAAAAATAATATGTGGCAATAATCCATTTTCCCATTGCCCTGAAAACATGGATCTAATTTCCATCATCGCTCGATCTAAATCATGATGTGCTAAACCTAATGCGACAAAACCAGAGTCCCAATGCCACTGAAAGGGATAAAGTTTACTGGTAGGAATCGTGAATCCATCTTTCCAATTTTGGTTTAAAATATTTCGTGCACGAGGGATTAGATCCATAAATTAAAATTGATTTTTTGTAGACAAGTTCTTGGTCAAAAATAAAAAAGAGGCCGTCATATTATGGTTATAATTATTCTGAGGAGGTACTTAAATAAAAGTTAGCCTATTATTCAGGCCTTTTTTGGGGTTACAGTATACTTCCATATAAATCAGAAAATCTATACATTACCAAATACTCAGGCGCTCACAAAGGCAATTATAGGGTAGAATGAAAGATAAAACTAGAAGAAAACTATACAGATATGATACTATACTGTACTTTTATAGAGAAATAGCATACTACTGGACATTTCTTCCATTTGCTGCCTCCCAGCTCCGGCAGTACCGCCGGAGAGTAGCCACAAGCCCGCAAATGTCCAGTAGTATGGAGAAATAGTTTAAAATTCAGCTAGAAACTGAGAAAATAAGATAAGATGAAACCAGAACTAGAAAAAATTGTCGAGGGATACGAATCTTCCTTCGTAGCGAAAACAGTTAGACGAGCCAATCGTCCACTATTGACGCAAGCCTGGCATTATCATCCCGAAATAGAAATTTGTTTTACCCGCAAGAGTTCAGGACAACGATTTGTAGGCAACAAAATCGCTCCTTACGAAATTGGAGATTTAGTTATGTTGGGATCTTTCCTTCCACACGGTTTTACGACTTCGGAGGAAACCGATCAAATCGTGATACAATTTAATGAGCATTTTATGGGAACAACATTTTTGGAAAAACCAGAAATGCGAAAAATTTTAGATCTTATACACAGGGCTAAAATGGGAATAGAATTTTATGGTAAAACGCAAAAAAAAGCGTCGCAAAGAATCACAGAAATTCTAAAGGAACAAGGCAGCATAAAATTTATTAAACTTTTACAACTATTAACGATTCTCGCTGATTCAGAGGAATACAAAATTATCTGTTCAAAAAATTATTCTACGACTTTGAACATGGATCAGTTAAATCGGGTTAAAACTATTTTTGAATATATTGAGAAAAACTATCAAAAAGAAATCTCAATTTCTGAAATAGCAAAATCATTAAATTTATCCGAATCTGCTTTTTATAAATTTATCCGAAAACATACTAAAAAGAAATTCACACAAATTGTCAACGAGTACCGTATCAATCACGCCACTAAATTACTTATTGAAACGGAGTTGACCATTTCACAAATTTGTTACCAATGTGGTTATAATAACCTATCTTACTTTAATAGAAAATTTAGAAAAATCACAGAAATTCGTCCACACGAATTCAGAGCAAAATATAGTTGATCCTATAGTTCCCTTATTGAAGCTGTTTAAGAATGTTCACAAAAGGTGAGGATAAGTACTTGGTTGTCAAGACCATTCAGATTTTGAGCTTCATTCTAAAATAAAAAATATTAAGGCGGAACTCTAGAAGATGTTTTTTGGTAGAACATCGCATTCATAACGCGAGGGTTGGTGGTTCGATACCATCTAACATCAAGGGGTGATTACAAGGCTAGTGCGTCGGGAACTAAATACCTAATACCTTATACGGCCTCTTTTGAAATCACACTTCTTTACTCATCAGTCGGGTAGCTACGGCTATCCTCCTTCTTCGTGCATCGTTTGATTCCAAAATAGACTCGTCTAAGGTACCATTTACTTTGTTCCCGACGCACTAGCGTAATCACCCATTTTTTTTAAAAAAAATTTACTTTTTTTAAAACAAATAGACAGACTTGTCTGTTATACTCATCATGAAAAGTAATACCAGAGATTTTATTCTTCAAACAGCTTCAGATTTATTCTATAAAAAAGGATATAATCTAACGGGTATTAACGAAATCATCGCTACCGCTGGAATTGCAAAAGCAACCCTTTATCATCATTTTAAATCAAAAGAAGCACTTTGTGTTGCATACCTTGACAGTCGCGACGAGAACTTGATTCAAGCAATAAAAGATCATTGTAAAACTAAAAAATTAGGTAATAATCAACTTTTGGGCATCCTAGACTTTTTAGCAAAATTTTATGAGAGTGGTAAATTTAATGGTTGTTGGTGTTTAAGAACTTTCGCCGAAGTTTCTCAAGATGATCAAGAAATTACTAACCAGATTCATAAAGGAAAAAATAGACTGCTAGAACTTATCACCCAACTGGTCATTGAAAACAAACCAACATTGACCACTGCCAAACAACAGAAATTAGGTCGCCAAATTTATCTACTCTATGAAGGGGCCGTTTCTGAAAGTCATTTACAAGGAGACGACTGGCCTATTAAAGAAAACAAAAACATCTTAAAGCAGATATTGAAAGATCTCGATATATCTTCTAAATAATAATTTTTTAAAATCAAAAAGAGCGTATTATTGCGCTTATATTTTATTATCACAATCAGACAGACTTGTCTGTCTACAAAATTTTAATTTTATGTATAATTTCACAGGAAAAACCGCATTAGTTATTGGAGGTACTAGTGGTATCGGAAAAGCAACTGTTCAAGAATTATTAAAAGCTTCTGCGACCGTTCACGTTGTTGGTAGAAACACAGATAAAATTCCAAGTGCTAATGGACTTGTTAAGCATAGCGTAGACATTACCAACCGAGATGCAGTGAATGGACTGATCGCAAAAATCGAAGGTATGGGTAATCTAGATTATCTAGTAAATGCTTCTGGAATTTTTGGACCTAAGCCTTTTTTAGATCATACAGCAGCAGATTATGATTCGTATTTAGATCTAAACCGTGGCTTCTTTTTCGTTACGCAAGCAGCAGCTAAAGCGATGAAAAATAGTGGTGGTGGTTCTATTGTTAGTATTGGATCTATGTGGGCAAAGCAAGCAGTAAAAGCAACTCCATCTTCTGCTTACTCTATGCAAAAAGCAGGATTGCACGCAATGACGCAACATCTTGCCATGGAATTAGCAGATCATAAAATTCGAGTAAACGCTGTATCTCCTGCGGTAGTTGAAACACCCGTTTATCACGGAGTGTTTGGTGGTGAAGCTGAAGCAAAAGAAGCATTGGTCGGATTTAATGGCTTCCACCCGATTGGTCGTAATGGAAGACCTGAAGATGTTGCACAGAGTATTACATTTTTATTGTCAGATCAGTCTTCGTGGATCACGGGTACTATTCTAGATATTGATGGTGGTGTAATGGCTGGTAGAAACTAGGACGTATAAAATATGTACCTTTATCCTTTCAAGGATAATAGACTTAAGTCTAACTTATTCGACAACTTTGGAGCAAAGATTTTGTTCCATAGTTGTCGTTTTTTTATTAACAAGAAAGTGATAATCAATCCTTTTTATAAGCCCTGATTTTCGCAACCTTACTGTGCCTTTGTTGTACTAAATGCCTATGCTTACAAAAGGAATTATTTATATTTTGATCGCTACCCTATCCTTTTCTGTGATGAATATCATGGTCAAAGATATTAG
>JALZUU010000054.1 GCA_023300665.1 Saprospiraceae bacterium
TCAAAAAACTGTCGTAAACTTCCATCCAACTCATCCACTTTCAAGACAATACTTTCAAACAAAATATTACAAGCCACCTGTAAATCTTCCTTCTCACTTATCAATCTGCCCTGCCCATCTTTCTTACGTTGATACTGATTTAGTAAAGTAATCTGTCGAACAAAACTTTGGTACAACTCATTCAATCTTCTGATCTTATGCGCACTCGGTGGAAGCTTGATTTTATTGGCATAAGGATTCACCACTGCATACGGTTTTAGTAGTCGGATACAGTTTTGGATAAACAACTTAATCCGCTTTTGCTCTTCCTTATCAATTAGTCCAGCCGCCTCATTATTTTGGTATTCAATCACCTTCATCGTTTGCGCTTTTCCTTCGTCCACCGCAATCAAAAAACTACGACTAATATTGTCCTCGTAAATCTCGCCTTTGGTTGTGCAAGCCAATGAAGCAATTGGCCCACGCACTATTTTTTCACCACCACCAATCTTACCATTACTATCTTTTAAACTCGTGCTACTAATCAAAATCTCGTTGCTCTGTAATTCTCTAACTGCCAGTTGTGCCTCCTCTTTTAGTCCATCCAGATCCTCGAAGCAAACCAACTTATTCACAAAGAAATATTCATCCTGATTATAAAAACTATTGTCCGTTACTCGTGTGTATTTCTTCACATCTTCTTCCGGCATCAGCTGACTAATAATTTTTAGTAACCTCGTTTTTCCACTCCCCGAACTTCCTTGGATCAACGCATGTAAAGTATCTGGCATCTTGTACGAACTAGCAATCACAAACAATAAAATCCGATTTACTTCTTCTCCAACAATCCCCACTTTTCCAATCTGCTCATTCAATTTTTCAATCAACTTATCCGACTTTAAAAACGCAATACATTTACTGGCCGTCGCTGCTCCCACTTCTATTTTTCGTTCCTCTTTTTTACCGCCCTGGTGTAGTTCTTTATCTCGATAAAATTCCAATAACTGCATCAACTTATCCAGGTCTTTTTCTACACCATCCTTATTTAATCCCAACTTCTCAGACACCAACTTGCAGACTTTTTCTAACTGCCCGTAATCATATAAATCCAGCTTGATCGTAATTGTTTTGCTCATAATTCAGTGATTTGTAAAGTAATTTTTAGACTATCCATTTGATTAATTTTAAAACCTTTGATTTGGTATTTAGCTTCTTTACCATTGTATTTTAAATTGTATGGATTGTCCGTATCTAAACCGTTTTGACTTTCTTCCACCAGTCTTTTTACTGCTTGTTTTAGTTCTTCTTTACTTGGAGTAAATAATTTAGGACTGGGATAAGCTTGCTCTTTTTCTTTCAATTGATTCTCATTTGAAAATAAAAAATTGGATTCTTTTCTAGTGCCTAATAAATGCGTTAATATTTCTGAACTATGACCTTGCAATAAACTATTCACATCCTCATTCTCTGGAACTTCTACACTTGTAATTTTTACTTTCCTAAACGCTTCTTTCAACATCGACCCATATTTCTCCACCGCCTTTTTTCCAGCTTCATCTCCATTTAAAAACAAGATAATTTCCTCCAACTCATTCAGTTCTTTAATCGCCAGCTGATGCTCTTCTGTTAATCCATTTGTTCCATAAAGCGCCAGCACCTTATACTTATTCCGGATCTCATCTTCCTCCAACAAACTAGCTGCATCAATAATACTTTCCGTCAATATCAACCGCTTCGTTCCTGCCGATGGATAACCCGGATACAAGCCCTGTCGATTTCGTAAATAAAAATGTCGCTGGTCTTTTTTCTCTAGTGTACTTCTAAAATACAATCCTACAATCTTATGTCCTCGATCTCGCAACCCAAAAACAATACACCATTTTCCAAAAGATCTATACGCTGGATTTCCCGTTCTTCCTTTATTTCCTAGATCGAGCAACAACCCATATTCCACACAACTATTTATCAAGTTTTCATCTTTCCGCTTTCCGTGATGGAACTGGCCACTATTATATCCTACCTCCGTTTTACTAAAATCCAATCCTCGTTTTTCCAGATATTCTTTCGCTGTTTTGCTATTGTAAATCGCATTTTTAAAATAGGTGAACATCTTGGTCAGTACTTCGGTCCTGGTTGGTTTTATTGGTTCGACTTTTTGGCTTTCTCCTTCATTTGGATTAATCAGATTTTTCGCTTTTAGGATCGCTTCATGTTTATTGCATTTTTCTTTGTACATGATAAAGTCGATTACATCGATACTTTTTCCGTGTGTTGGGCAGTTGGTCGAGAAGCAGTAAGCAGTGTGGGTTTTATAGTAAACTTGCATCGACGGCGTTTTGTCGGGATGGAACGGACAACAGAGCCGTTGGTTTTTGTCAGGCTTTAAGTGGTAGTGGTAGAGGACTTGGGAGAGGAGGAGCTGGCGCTTGATTTGGGTGATTTCCATTATAAAAAAAAGTTTGAAAATTTATTTTGACAACTAAAACGGTGCTAAGATACCATTTTAGGGTTAATTTGCAAACTTTATTGAGTTTGAAGAACCAATTTAGTTTCCGTATCTTTGGTTTATAGTATTTAAACAGGTTAAAAGACCTCAAAAAGTTTCTATTATGAAGTTCGGAAGTATTGTTGTACAACTCAGAAAAGAGCAAGGAATATCACAGACCGACTTGGCCAAACAGCTCGGCATTCACAAAAACGTTCTTGGTAGATACGAACGGAACGAAGTACTACCTTCCATCGAGATAGCTCGTAAAATTGCAGATATATTAGATGTGTCTTTGGATTACTTGACTGGCAAGGTGGATGTAGAGATGGATAAGATTACCCGTAAACGAATCTTAGAAGTTTCTAAATTTGATGACGACGATAAATTTCACATCTTTTCCGTCATTGATGCTTTTATTGCTAAAAGAAAAATTCAAAGCATAATGTAAAAAAGCCCCTGATCTCTCAGAGGCTCTTTTATATTTTCGTATCTGGCTGACTACCTATCTATCACTTGTAATACCTATAATTTAAAACTTCATACACTCTCGTTTTTACAGGAAAAACTAAAAGATCTTCAAAAAAAATATCTCTTTCATTTAAAAATAAGCCAGCCTCATCTCCCTCTTCCTGAAAAAAAGTTACCCGCTTCAACTTAAAATAATATGACTTATTCACCTTTAATTCTTTTCTATCAACTTCATCAGTTTTTGACAAAGGGAATATAGTTAAAATCGTATCACCCGAAGATCGTTCTAGGCACTTGACAAGATATTTACCTTTGAACACCTTCTTATCAATACTTATTATTTTTATATTATCTTCTTGACTATCTCTATTTTGCCATATTGAGCAAGCATAAAAAGACAGTAAAGAAAAAGCAAGTATTAAATTAAAACTCTTCATAATATTTATTGATTTACTACTCGACACTTAGGGTTGCATTTAATTATATCTGTCCAATCCTGATCACTTCCTTGAGGTCTAACTTGCATAGTCGTCGACGTACGCCCTAACCCAGTATCTTTTACACTTCGCCGAAAAGAAACATGTCCTGGATGTTGATCTAAAGCTGCTGCTCCTAAATGAGATAGTGTATATCCAGATGCATGGCTTCCTCCTGGATTAATTTGAGTTCCTATAAAGGCTTCATTTATTTCATGCATTACAGTTTGCCCTACCTCTTCTCCAATAATTCCCGCTATGATACCTGCTGCTTTCATATTTATTGTCTGTTCCCCTGTAACTGATGATGTTACAAATTGTCCCATTCCATTTTCATCTTTGACAAAAGAAAAATCCTTTTTACTTCCTTGAAATGCTCCTGGTAGAAGAAAAGACTTTCCACCATCTACCTCAGCAATTGCTTTATGAGTTGTAGTCAAAACGACATGATTAGTCTCACTATTTATCGCCTCTAATAATTGACTCTCAGCAGCATTTCCAGCTTCTCCTGTGGCAGATAATTTTCCTGTTTCGGCATTTCTAGTAATATTTAAGTTGGTAGATGCATTAAGTTCTTCTGTTGCCTCTTCTGCTTTAGGGCCTTTTATTATTACATTATCAGGTGCTCTACCATCTGGATCAGTAAGTAAAATCGGATTCCCCAATACATAGTTATAAGGTGAGTAGCTCGCATAATCCTCCGCCAGTGGATCAACACTCAAAAACCT
>JALZUU010000055.1 GCA_023300665.1 Saprospiraceae bacterium
AGAGCTCTGCAAAAGCTTGTACGGCGGTTCGAATCCGTCCGCAACCTCTAAAGCATTCTTAAAAAACCCTGATAATCGGTTGATTGTCAGGGTTTCTTTTTATTTGTGGCGATAGTTTCGATGGCTTTAATGTTCATCTAAATAAATAATTTTCACCCATCTATTTTCCTGACCTGTTCGAAGGCGTAAAAAATACATTCCATCTGGAAGGCCATCCATATTTACTTTTATGCTATGATCACCAATTGCGTATATCTTTTTATTGATAATTTTTCTAATAGGGATACCATCAACACCAAATAAGTCCGCTTGAAGCTCAATTAACGATCCCGTTTTAAAAATCAATGTCGGATTTTTATTAGTAGGATTAGGTTGAATTTTAAAATCAAACTTTATCTTTTCTTGATCATCTACCGAAGTTATAATCACCTGAGACAGCTGACTATCCACCGCCCCAATTGGCGTACTAAATATTCCTTGCTCGGAAGTATACGTAAAAATCGTTTCATCTCCGAACTCAACTCCCAAAGGGAACGGGAAAAGGTTTTCGAAGTAGAAACCTTGAAATGCACGAATATGAGAAGTGATATAGGGTCCTGGTAAAGCACCCCATTCGTAACCATTATTTGCACTTATCAATAAGTTGTCTTTGGAATTAAAGAATCCAATGCCGTTGTAATGACCATGAAACGTTGCAGGGAGAGCTGATGCACCTGTGGACGCGATGAAGATTTGATAAATGAAGGTAACATTAATCCAAGTATCTCCACCATCTGAACTTTTGTTGTAATTTCCAATGTTCATGTCAATTGCTACCAGCTCACCATTTACCAATGCTATTTCACCTGAGTGATCCCCATGCACTAGATATCCATCTGACCAGGTTTGTCCTTGATCCAGCGAAGTAAATTTTTCATTATTGGCTAAACAGATTAACTGTCCTTCCCAAAATACATATTGACCATTTTCAACTGGTGGATTTCTTTCTAAAAATGTATTTCCATCTTGTGTATAAATAATAGATTCATGATCATAGAAATAAAGTCCATCTTCTGTTTCTAATATTTTAAATTCATCATCAAATACGAGGACTGAATCCCATAAAATTCCGTTAGCATCTGCTCGATAAAGCACCGTATCCTTTCTTAAAAAAATCCAGTCATTAAATGACTTTAAAATCTCTCCTCCTTCGTATAGTGGTCCATCTTCTATATGTACCCAACTTTCTGCTAGATCATCTGATCTAAACCATCTTCCGGTATTAGCCCAGATAATATTATTAACAACTTGTAAATCGAAAATTTCCCCAATAATCCCTTTGTCCCTCTTTACCAAGTTTTGTACACTGTCTTCACTTAAATAGAGCCCTGTTTGATCTGAAACAAAAAAGACACTCGACGACTCGTGGAAAAATACGTCTTCTGATGAATCTGCCGAAAAAACCAAATTGGCTATATTCAAGTCATCATAAGAAATATACCAAACATCCGAGCCAGCTAATAAAAAAATCCCCTTTTCACCAAATTCCACTTTTGAAATGTCTTCCAAATTAGTGAACGGATACATAACAGGAATTAAATCCTCTTCCAGATTATCCGTGTAGAGTAAGGTCCCATCATTGTTGATTATTATCAAACGATCATTAATATAAGCATGAGCTTTATGACTTTCATTCTCATATTTATCAATAAAAAACGCTTCATAGATTGAATAATCTTCGCTGTAAACATTGAGTTGCCAAGTAGAATCAGAAGCAGAAAACAACCCACTGAGCGTATCGGCAGTCCCATGAAAACTAATATCAGGAGAAAAAAAGTTATTATATGCCGACAGTCCAAGTCCTTCCCAGGTAAGACCACCGTCCAAGGAACCATAAAAAAATATACCATCGGCAGAAGTACCACTGAAAAAGTCATAATAGATTAATTCCTTCTCCGATTTTTTAATGACTCCCAGAGAATTTCTATGCGAATGAGTAGTGATACTAATGTAAAAGGGTTCTAAATCACTTTTAACAAATTGTTCTCCTCCATCCGTTGATAGATATATCAAAAATTGGCTACAATTATTGATATACTGACACCCTTCCAATTTTCTTCTGGTAACTGTAATACCAAAATCAGTAGAAAAAACTTTATCTACGTCATTAAAAGCAAACTGAGGATGTTGTTCCCAGGTAAGACCTTGATCATCAGAAAAGAATAAATTACCGTTCGCTACCCATAAGCGGCCATCTTTTTCCGCAAAAAAAGAAACACTTCCTGGTGGAGATCCCAAGCTATCCCATACAACTGGCTGTAAAGGATATGGATCCCAACTTGATTGTGCATTTCCAATGGAAAAGAAGAATAATAAAAAATAGAGGATAAATATTTTTTTCATTTGACTTATCTTTTGATATTAAAGTTCAAAACTTTAAACTAAAATTAGAGGATAACACAGGAAACCTGCTAGAAAGACAAAATATTGCGAGTACAATTATTCCAGGAACGGAAATAATATTCGAAGAGACCAAATGAATAGACACGAATATAATAATAATTCACTACTTTACACAATAGCTTTACAAACAAGAACCAAACCATCACAAATTTCCACCAAAATACCTTCATCATTGATATTTGACAAATGGCATAAATTAACCATTAAAACTACTATGTAGATGGTATTTAGTGGATAGAACCGTTCATTTTTAGTAAAAAATCTTCTGACACAAGGAATACTAGCGTTTTTGCCAGCGGTAAATTCTTATCTTTGCCATCAAACTCTAACCAATGAGGTGCTCTTAAATACCTCATTATACCAAATTAAATAATG
>JALZUU010000056.1 GCA_023300665.1 Saprospiraceae bacterium
TCGCGATAGAAGAGGGCAAATAGCAAAAAAACAAAGTCAATTGAAATGATCTAGTCAATAATTTTGATTTTAGTTAGTTTTTAAACCCTGATTCGCATATATTGTTATTTTTACAAAGCTAGATGCTCAATCAAAGGGAATTGATATTTATATTGACTTTCTAGCCAGAACATACTGAAACATTATGCAAAATTTACTGAAACTGCTCAGCTTAGTCGGCTTGCTGCTAATCGGATTTTCCGGTACAGCTATGACGGATACCATTCCCGCTAGTCTTATTCCACAAGATACAGTTTTTATCAACGTTTCTGATGATAACAACTTTACGATTCACCATACCATCCAAAAAAAGGAGACACTTTATAGTATTTCCCAACATTATGGATTAACAATGGGAGATTTATACTACTTTAATCCTCAAATTGTTGGAAGTTTAATTTCTCCAGGTAAAAAATTAACTATTCCGTTACCCAAAAAATCTATCCTCCGTTTTCAATCGAAAACCGTCAGTCGAAATGATTATTACGCGCTTTGCTATAAAGTTCAAAAAGGAGATACCGCTTATAAGATTGCTAAAACTCGTTTTAAAATGCCGGTAGATACTTTACTGGAACGAAATTCTATTATTACCCATAATCTTGATATTGGACAAATTCTCCATGTGGGCTACCTAAAAAAGTCAGGAATTCCTACAGCGCATCATAATTTTAATAACAATCCTCAATATACGGAAGAACGACTCAAAGAATTGGCCTATAAAAAAGCAACAGGTGACCGCAAAGGATTTACTGAAACAGGTGCCGCTTATTGTAAAAAAGGCCTAAAAGACAATGCTGGACACTCTGTACTCCACCGCACCGCCAAATTACGCTCTTATATTACCATCAAAAATCCAATGACCGGAAAAACAGTTCGTGCTAAAGTATTAGGCCGAATTCCAAAATCCGTCCACACCAAAGATGTCATAGTTGTGGTTTCACAACAAACTGCCCGTGCCTTGGGAGGAAAAGATGATCGTTTTTATGTTTGGGTAAAAAAATAAACATGACCACTTCGCTTCCCCCTCATGTATTTTTAGTCTGGGACAAATTATGAGAGAAGCCCAACTACCCAATTTTATTCTCTCTTTATTTACTACTTAGTTGACCTAAAAAAACTGTCTTTTCTTCTATTCAAAGGAGTCTTTATTAGTTTTTTTCACCATCCTAATTACGTATCTTTGCAAGCACTTGCATCTTTTGCCCATAGGCTTCGTAAGAAGGCTGAATACCAAAATTAAATCAACACAACTATGCATTACAAGAACAATATCCTAGAAACCATTGGAAATACTCCTATGGTAAAAATAAATAAAGTGACTAGTGATATTCCAGCACTCGTACTTTGTAAGGTAGAAACCTTCAATCCAGGACATTCAACCAAGGATCGTATGGCACTCAACATGTTGGAGGTAGCTGAAAAAGAAGGAAAGATCAAACCTGGTGGTACCATTATAGAATGTACCAGTGGAAATACGGGAATGGGATTGGCATTAGCTGCCTGTGTAAAAGGATATAAAACAATTTTTACGACCAGCGATAAACAGTCTAAAGAAAAATTTGATTTATTGCGTGCCATGGGTTCTGAAGTTATCGTCTGTCCTACCAATGTTACCCCAGAAGATCCTCGCTCTTATTATTCAGTAGCAGAGCGATTAAGTAATGAAATCCCCAACTCTTTCTGGTTTAATCAATATGACAACCTTGCTAATCGAGCAGCACACTATCAATCTACTGGCCCAGAAATTTGGGAACAAACAGATGGTAAAATCACCCACTTTGTCGTTGGAGTAGGAACTGGAGGAACGATCTCTGGTTGCGCTAAATTTTTAAAAGAAAAAAATCCCAATATTCAGATTTGGGGAATTGACACCTATGGTTCTGTTTTTAAAAAATACCATGAAACGGGTGAATTTGATGAAAAAGAAATTTACTCTTACATCACGGAAGGAATTGGAGAAGATATTCTACCCAAAAATGTAGACTTTGATCTAATTGATAAATTTGAAAAAGTAACTGATAAAGATGGTGCCGTCATGGCACGACGCCTGGCTCGGGAAGAAGGTTTGTTGTTAGGATATTCTGCGGGATCAGCTTTTTGTGGGGTACGTCAATTGAAAGATCATCTTAAGCCTGATGATGTGGTGGTGGTCTTGGTGCACGATCATGGTAGTCGTTATATTGGTAAAATTTACAATGATGACTGGATGCGAGATCGTGGATTTTTAGATACAGAATTAAAAGTAAGCGATTTAATTGCTCGCAAATCGGATAAAACCTTTTTGACACTTAGCATGAATGATCCAATACAAAAGGCACTCGATCAGATGAAGGACAATGATATTTCTCAGATGCCAATTGTAGACAACGAGCATAACATTGTCGGTTCAATTACAGAATCTTCGGTGTTGAATTTTTTGATTTCTGATGAAGAAAACAAAACAGATCAGCCGATCAGTAAAATCATGGGCGAGGCTTTCCCGATTGTTAATGAAGATTTATCTTACCGACAATTGACTGGATTGATCAATAAAACAATTCCAGCGGTGATCGCTAAGGATAAAGCGGGTTCGCTACATATTTTGACGCAGTATGATATTTTGCAGGCGGTTTAGGGAAGTGATTTTTGTTTTTACATGGAGACGGCTAGACTAGCATCTTTTATTGATGAAAGTGCTGATCTACTTCATTAAGAGTAAATAGAAATTTTGACAAGATGAAAGATTTCAAAAGATTTGCTAATTTCGAAAAAAACTATTTTTCAACTATTTACGTAAAGCTATCGAGAAAAGAGAAGATTTCATTATGGTGGGCTTTATTAGTCAAAAATATGATTTTTAATTCCTGGGTACGCTTTAGATCAATTTACACTTGGAAATTATGCAAAATGGAAATTGTTTGAGAAAGATATCGATAGTTTTTTAGAAAGTTTAATGGAAGATTTTTGGGAGCATGGGCCATGGCCTGAAGATGTTGATATACAATACGTCAGGAAAGAAATTAATAAAAAAATAGGAAGAAACATGAAACAGAAATAAAGAACTACCAAGGCGCACTTAAAGAATTGGCCAGAGATTAGAGACCTAAGGTACGATGCCTTACTCTTGCTGTAGATATAAAATGAGTTGTAAAGGGACGAGTTATTTCTTCTTCTTAAAACCAATTCTTTTTCGAGATTCCTGATCTATTTCATTTTCTTTGGTCTCAATTAATTTTTTGATGTATTCAAAAAGTACTTGAATTTCATGGCCTTGTCCTGATAACTGCTGTTCTATTTTTCCAATTTTTAAAACTAAATCTTTTTGATTTAAAAACATCTCTCTCATCTTTGTAAAAATCCGCATGATTTGGATATTTACTTGTATTGCCCTTTGGCTTTTTAAAACGCTTGATAACATTAATACACCATGCTCTGTAAATGCATAAGGTGGAGTTCTTCTTCCTCCCCAACTTGAGGTCGCATTTTGCGACTTCAAGTTATCAAACTCTTTCTTTGTCAACTGAAACATAAAATCTTCTGGAAAGCGTTCTTTATTTCTTTTAACCTGCTCATTTAATCGTTTTGTTTCTACTTCGTAAAGTTCTGCCAAGTCTTGATCCAGCATCACTTTTTGTTCTCTGACAAAATGAATCTTTGTAATTACAATGTTTTCTATAAAAATAGATTTATTTGATTTCATTTTACAAAAATATGTTTTTGATTTCACTTTGTTTACTTAAATTGATGAGGATTCTTTATACTGCTCTTTTAGATCAGTGAGGTCAGCTTTTTGATAACGTTCGGCACTCAGTACTTGTCTAAAACCTGACTTATATTGTACTTGCCGTAAGCCTTCACGTTTATACTATAATGCAGAATTAGTATTTAGAGAAAAAATGGAAAGAGATTAATTAGAAAATATTTGAACTTAAAAATTTAATTCATCAAATAGTATCTCTAGTAAAGATTATGCAATCAAAGAGCTTATTGGGTAATATCACTAAATTAAAATGAATACAAAACATATATGAATTACAAAATCTCATTTCGGGAAAGAACTGCGAAAGCTATGATGCACTTACCCAAACAGTTGCCAGTCACCTTAGAAGCCGCGAGAGAACAAGTCCAATGGCTCAAGAAAAACACCAAAACAAAGGATAAGAAACAAAGGAATTCTAAATAAAAAAATCCCAACTATTAAGATTTTAATAGTTGGGATTTTTTATATGGGTTTATAGAAATTATTTTAAAACAAAGCCACCTGATTTGGATTGTCGTGAATTTCTTCATCCTTAGGATCTGCATCCAAAGACTCATCAGGTAGGAGTCGTTTAAATACTCTTAGTTTGTGGCTATACTTATCAAGCTCTTCATTAAAGATCCCAAAGTGATCAATTCGATCAATCCGTACTTGGCCAGAAGCATGAATAATTTTTCTTTCAGGCATAACGATTCCGACGTGCACGATTTTACCTTTTTTATTTTCAAAAAAAGCAAGATCTCCTGGTTGAACCTGTTCGACAAAATCAATCAACCGCCCTTTTTCAATCTGCTGAGAAGCATCTCTAGGAATAGGAATACCAATCATTTTGTAGACCATTTGGGTAAACCCAGAACAATCAATTCCTAGCGGAGAACGTCCACCCCAAAGATAAGGCGCGTACAAATATCGTCTAGCAATTTTTAAAAGGATACCACTTTCTTGGGTTACCTTAGCTGGCTCAATGGCTTGACCACTAAAATTAAAACTACTTCCATTCAGATGAAATTTAAGTCCATCAAATTTAGGTAAAGTAGCTCCAATAGTAAT
>JALZUU010000057.1 GCA_023300665.1 Saprospiraceae bacterium
TATCGATATATATCGATACTTCCCTTATTCTTTTGCCAAATCTAATTCAATAAAAGAAAAGCAAATGACTAGCTGAGCAATGGGTTAATGGTTTGAAAAATTCTGAACAACAATAATAAAAGGATTAGCTCACTTAGACAGAGAAAGAAGTACCGCAACCACAGGTAGAAGAAGCGTTTGGATTATTAAAAGTAAAGCCTCGATTATTTAAGCCTTCGTTCCAATCTATTTCTATACCATTTAAATATAACGTATGGGATTCTTGGATAAATACTTTAAGCCCTTCTATGTCTGAAATTACATCTCCTTTTTTAAAATCATCAAATCCAATTTCATAAGAAAACCCTGAACAACCGCCTCCTTTTACGCCTATCCTTAACCCAAGACCTTCATCTACTGGAATTTTTTGTTCAACACAAAGTCTTTTGATTGCTCGTAAAGCATTTGGTGTTATTGTTACCGGTGTAGCAGTATTTTGGCTTTCCAGTTTCTATAAAATTTTATTTTTACTCCACCTATAGATCAAGTGAACTTGAAGGTAAATATAGAAATAGTAATTTGAAATGACGCTTAAAAAAATTTGTCGCATACGCTAAAGCTGTTTAAGAATTCAACCCAACACTTTGATTCATACACATACTTTCATATATTTGATCTATGGAAGTGAAAAATGTAATGAATGATGAGTTAGTAGAAAAATTAGAGCGGATTGCTTTTATTTTAAAAAGCGTGGCTCATCCGATGAGATTAGCAATTATTCATTTATTGGAACTACATCCGCAATTATCTGTCAGTGAAATTTGCACCATGTTAGGTACAGAACAATCATTGACTTCTCATAATCTTCAAAACATGAAATTAAAAGGGATATTTTCTTCGAGAAGAGAAGGAAGAAGTGTTTTTTATTCTTTAAAAGAAAAGGATGTATCCATGATTATTGAATGCTTAGAAGATTGTAAATGTAATATGTAGAAGCTAATTTTCTACAAAAGAAAATCGCTTTGAGAAGGGAGTGCTTTTCTTTTAGATCAATACATGAAATAAGGTTCATACTTTTGATTTAAAATTTTAATAACCCTTAAATCTTATTACGCATGAAAGTAGAACAAATCTATACTGGTTGTCTAGCCCAAGGTGCTTATTATATTGAAAGTGACGGTGAGGCAGCCATCATTGATCCTCTTCGAGAAACCAAACCTTACCTCGATAAAGCAGCGGCTAACGGGGTGAAAATAAAATATATTTTTGAAACACATTTTCATGCAGATTTTGTTTCTGGCCACTTAGATTTAGCAAAAAAATCAGATGCGAAAATCATCTATGGTCCAAAAGCAGAAACAAAATATAAAAAGCATTTAGCCAAAGACGGGGAGGTTTTTAAGATCGGTAAGATATCCATTACGGTATTACATACGCCTGGACATACACCAGAAAGCACCACCTATCTTTTAAAGAATGCCAAGAAAAAACCATATGCTATTTTTACGGGTGATACTTTATTCATTGGTGATGTAGGCCGTCCTGATTTAGCACAAAAAAATGGAAAATTGACCAAAGAAAAATTAGCCGGATGGTTATTTGATAGTCTCCGTAAGAAGATTATGCCTTTGCCAGATGATGTTTTGGTCTACCCTGCTCATGGTGCTGGTTCTGCTTGTGGAAAAAATATGAGTTCAGAAACTTGGGATACTTTGGGTAATCAAAAGAAAACCAATTATGCCCTGCGAGCCAATATGACCAAGAAAGAATTTATCGAAGAAGTCACAGATGGTCTTTTACCACCTCCCGTTTATTTTCAGAAAAATGCTGCGCTTAATAAACTGGGATATGAGAGTATTGATACGGTTATGAAACGAGGCGGCAAATCGCTTACTCCTCGTGCGTTTGAAACGGCTGCCAATGAAACAAATGCCATCATTCTCGATGTTCGGTCGAAAGAAGAATTTGCTAAAGGCTTTATTCCTAATTCTATTTTTATCGGTTTGGATGGAAGTTTTGCACCGTGGGTAGGTGCCTTGATTCCTGATTTAATGCAACCTATTTTGATCGTGGCTCCCAAAGGAAAAAACAAAGAAGCTGTTAAACGATTGGCAAGAGTCGGTTATGATAACGCCATAGGATATTTAAAAGGTGGCTTTGATTCATGGAAAAAAGAAAAACGAGAAATAGATAAAATTGAAACCATCAATGTGAAAAAATTTGTCAAGGAATATTCTAAAAAATTGAATATTGTTGATGTAAGAAAACCTACCGAGTTTATTACCGGACAAGTGGAAAAGGCGCTCAATTTACCATTGGGTGACATTAGTGGAAATATGAGTGAGATCAGCAAAAAGAAAAAATACTATGTCCACTGCCGAAGCGGTTACCGATCTACTATTGCTACTTCTATTTTAAAAGCAAGAGGATATGATAAGTTAATAAATATCCAAGGAAAATTTGATGATATCTCTGCTTCTAAAATTCCAACTTCAGATTTTGTTTGTCCATCTTCTTAGGAATAATCAAACCTCTTATCTACCTTTCGAAATATTGATTTTACTTGGGTGGTTAGTTTAGTAACTAACCACCCAAGTAGTAATTTCCCTTCTATAAAATTATTCAATAGACTATTATTTTAAAAGAAATTTATTCAAAAATTACAAAGCATGAATCTACCTTCAAAACGAAAAAAACAGCTTATATAAAATACGGTTTTGTAATTGACAATCGAAAATATATTGGTTGTCATGCCTGTACTACCGCCTGTAAATCAGAACATCAAGTACCCGTTAGAGTAAATAGAACCTGGGGCAAATAGGTTGAAAAAGGTGAATTTACAAATACTCGTCGACTTTTTTCAGTGATGCGTTGTAACCATTGTAAGGATGCACCTTGTGTTGATATTTGTCCAACAGAAGCATTGTTTACAAGAGAAGATGGAATCGTAGATTTCGACAAAGACCGATGTATTGGCTGTAAATCCTGTATGCAGGCTTGTCCTTATGATGCCTTATATATTGATCCTGAAACCAGCACCGCCGCTAAATGTAATTATATTGTGCGTATCGGGTAGATGTTGGGCTAGAACCAGCTTGCGTTAGTGTCTGTTGTCGGTCTGGAAGACGAAGTATTCATGTTTGTACTTGGATGCGGAATGGAGGCTTTGATAATGATAAGGTTTTTAATTTGGATAAAGGGTTTAGAGATTGGATGGAACAATACCCTACTCAAGTTGCAGGTCTCTAAAGTAATTATTGGTTGGTTTTTAATCCTAATAAATATTTAATTGTAATCTTCACCAATGACCAACACTTTTTTAAATGATACCTTTAGTTAAGACAGGTTTTTCTATTTTATAAAAGGAAGAATCATTCCTACTCGTTTCTGATAAGCCAAATATGCTTCTCCAAATTCATCGACTAGTTTTTCTTCTTCTAACTTGGTCCCAAAA
>JALZUU010000058.1 GCA_023300665.1 Saprospiraceae bacterium
AAAAAATCAAAGCGCTCGTTTACATCATGCCTCCGGCTTGACAGGCTATCTAGGTGTAGAAACAGCTCAACAAGCAAAAAATAGACAAGAAAGAAGACGTAATTATCTATTAAGCTCCTTCCTCAAAGCCAAAGCCTTTTCATACTTAGGATGATCCCCATCCTTGTTTATTTCCAACAATATTTCTTTTGCTTTTTCAATAGATTCAATCTGGAAATAAGAAAGCACTAAAAGCCATTGTGCTTGATCGATATGGAAATATTCATTTTGAATTACTTCCGTAAAAAGAAGAATGGCTTGGTCAAACTTTTTTTCTTGAAAATAAGCTAGCGCAAGATTATATCTGATATTATCATTGGGAGCTATGTTTAGCAATTCAGATAGTTTGGTAATTCCTAAATCGTATTCTTTTTTAACTAAATAACCTAATGCCTCTTTGTAAGTATTTGCCTCATTGGCTGCACCTCGAATATTGTTTTCAAAACGAATAGGATCGGTATAATTGTCTGCTAAAGCGATATAGTTTATTTCTTGTTTTTTAGGGTGCGGATTTTCGACTTTTGGTGTTTCTGTTTTTGGTGTTTCTTTAATGATCTCCTCTAGTTCATTTTTTGACGTTTCATTGGTCGCAATTTCTTCTTTTGGTGGATCTTCTTGCGTAGAGATTTCGGTTGGTGGGTTGGTTCTATCATCTATAAACCCATTGCCGAGCATTATTGGCATTGCCAAGATCTGTTTCTGTTGCAATCTCGTCCATCGAATAAGAAAGTTTGTATAAACGCAAAACGTCTCTACATTTCTCATCCAACATTTGAAAATGGAAAACCTATTATAATAGATCAGAGATTTACCTTTTCTGAGATATTAGAAATTATTTTTGGAAAAGACCACTTCTTTTTCATGGAGACTATGCTATGATTTCTTCTTCCTCTTCTTCGAAGCCTTCGCCAATGGATTAAAAACCAAACATAAATCCACATAATATTCCAGATCATCCTCCGCATCAATCCCATCCGATTCCACAAAAACATAACCCTTCATACTTCGACCCGTAAAATTCATCTCCCCACAAAAAGGCCGAGCCAACGCAGCCTCATAAGCCTCTGGCCCAATCCGAGCCATCAACTGATTTTTAACAATACCAATACACATCTTATGGTCGACCATCGCACACCAACCACCCATCATCTTCTTTACCTCAAAAACAACTCCCTTCCGAACTAGTAAATTCGAAACCCGTTCCGCAAGATGAAGGTCATAAGCCATAGAAAATAAATATTAGAGTAAATGGATAATAAAATGTCAACATGAAATATTTACAAAAAAAACATAAAGTATTTACAAAAAAAGATATACACGTTACACGGTTGAGTGTTTCTGCGTTCTCTGCATCTTCCGAAACAAGTCCTGCGAGAAAACCCAAGTAAAAAGATATACACGTTACACGTTCGAGTGTCTCTGCGTTCTCTGCGTCTTTGCGAGAAAAAATTACAAAAAAAGATATACACGTTAAAGAGAATTGAATTTGAATTTGCTCTTACTCTTACTCCCAAAAAACCTACCCAACAATATCCACCTCCTCCCCAACCGCAATCAACAAACTCAACGCTCGCACCCGTAACTGAAAATCACCAGACTTCGCCATCTTCTCCACTACCTCAAAATACGGAATCTCTAACGGCCGCATTGCATCCAATAAAGGCAAGGTCTCAGCTTCCAAAAATTTCTTCAAATCAGGTCGCTGTTCAAACCAATATTGTTCCGGTGCCATATCAAAAGTCTGTCGGAACTTTTTAGAAAATAATTTCCGCCAACCAAACCGCAAACGAAGGTACAAAAGATCATGTTTGGCCATCCACAATCGAGTAGGACGCGCATGTAGATGCTCCCAGCGGTACTTCGTCCAGTTCGAATGATAATGATTCAGCCACTCTAAATAAAGTTTGCTTTTGTAAATTAAATCATAAGGAATTGTCAACGCAAAATCAATAAAGTCGGTATGCGTAAACGGCGCAATATTATAAGACAAATGTTCCAATCCCCATACTCCCGATGCAATTCGATTAAAACCTCTTTCAGAAATTTTATACTGACCCTGATTTTGATAAGCCGCCTTTTTTTTCGCTTCCCATTCCTGATCAACAGGCAGTATCTCAGGACTAACACGATTCGCAGATAGGATAGGAGACAGCTCTTTTTCACCCGAAGCATAATTGGCTAAAATCATATCTCCAAGATGTCCCGTATGGATTAAACCAAAGTCTTTCTGCCAAATTTTTTCAATCCCATACATAATATGTGAAGGAGCATTATAGTCGTTGGTCCCACCTGAACGATGCATAATTTCTTTTGGATGATACAAATATTCCAACCCATCCATCGCATAAAAATGATGCTTAAATCCATAGTCCTTTACAATTTCTCGAGCAATGATTTCATCGTCGTATCCCTTTTGACTACAAGTAAAAGCTACTTGATTTTTATATCCTAATTCATAACCATAAAGTGTCGTAACCCGAGAGTCTAACCCTCCACTCAAAGTAGTAAATGATTGATAGTTTTCTTCTTCGTCTTTCTGAAATTGTTCTCGAATTGTTGCCTCAAATAACCCTTCTAAATCTGATAAAGTTTTAGCCTTAGAACGCTGATGATCTTGTTGATAAACAAATTCTTTGTATTTCTTGAAAGAAACTTTGTTGTGTTGAAAACTTAAAATACTACCTGCCGGTAATCGATGAGCGTTTTTCGTCCAGCTCATTTCAGAGAATAAATAACCATAAGCTAAAAAACAATAAACTGCTTCAGGATTTAAGCTGCGAGTAAGATCTGATAAAGACCCTAAATCCCAAACCGAAGAAGCAAAAATAAATTCTTGTCCATCAAATTCATAAGCAAAATTTTTCGCACCACAAGGATCATTAAAAAGGCGTAGCCGTTGCTCCTTTTTTTCATAAATAAATCCATTAAAACTACCTCGTAAATTATGGAGCTTTGCTCCTAAATTTTCTAGATCCTCTAAAAAATAATTTTCCCAACGACCATTCCCAATTAGCTTTTTTTTATTTAATACCACACCATCAAAACCCACCACCACCGACGCATTCTCAAACAACAACTTGTCCTGCGGAAACTTATGATTCGATGCCAACTCAAACGAGAAATCAACCCCAGATATACTCCAGTCCCTTACCGCCTTATTTCTACCATATAAACTCAGCATCTTTTTTAGATT
>JALZUU010000059.1 GCA_023300665.1 Saprospiraceae bacterium
TTCAACGGATTTAGTTTTTAATTGATTGACTGGAATTGCTTGAGTATTTGATATAATAAAAAAAGACATTAAGAATAGAAAAATTATTTTTAAGGAAGCAGCTGATAAAGAAAAGTTGATCAGGTTCATAGTTTTAGTTGAAAGAAATATGGAATCACGTTATCTATTTTAAGACGAAAAAACATTCCACAACCCTAACAAATAAAGTAATATTTCTTGTAAACTTTCTCAACCTATACCTCTTCTTTTAAAATCATAATAGTTCTACCAGGTCGAGTAAAGTGTTTTAAAATATATACTTCCTCTTTAGGGTCAATTTCGATTTTTAAAAAAGTTAAACCTATTTTAAATTTATTCATGGATTCTGTACAAATTCCAATCTCTTTTATTTCTGTGATAATATTCAATTGAAATTTTGTTAAGTCAATAAGATGTCCCACCTCAATTTCACCTTTAAAAATATCTCCAATAAAATAAAGGTTATCTTTTTCAATTTTAAAAGCACTATCAAGCTGAAATTCTCCAGCAATAGAATCATGCCATCTAAAACTACATTTTCTACATTGTCGAGCATAAGGAGTTCGAGCAATAAAACCACAATTTGGACAAAGATTTAATTTAAATTCATTGGGAGCGTCTCGGCAAATCCTTTGAGCAATTTGAGTAATCAAAAATTCATAGCATTGATCAAATTTCTTAATTGAATTAATATTTTCATTGTAACCATATTTTTTTTCCAAGAATTCTTTTATCCATTCCAGATGGACTTGATCAGAACCTCCTTTAACACTTCCACGACTATAATGATAATTGTACTGAAATAATCCATCCCTTTCTGATTCAGTCATCAATCGTGGAAAATAACTAATAAGATATTCTGCTTCTTGATATTCCATTCTTTATTTAGTTAACCTCTTTTTTATTCATAAACGCATATATCAAAAATCCACCAAAACCAATACTTAAGAATCCACTCATCCACGCATAAGGTTTCATGCCGGGTAATAAATAAGAGAGGAGCTCTATAAAGTTTTGATGTCCGATCAATAGAAAAATAAGTGCTGCCAAAACACTAACTCCTCCGAGCACACGAATTGCAATCGGAAACTTGGCTTGACTTGCAGTTGCTAATAAAATCGAACCAAGCAACAGTCTTGCACCGATGGCTGCAAAATAGATTCCTTTGGTATTTTGTCTTTCTAATATCCAATCCATGATTAAGTTAGGGTCAATGAAAATGGATATTCCTGCAATGATTAAAAAGAGGCCGAAGAGTTGGAGGATTAATTTCATGCGATATCATTATTTCAATTTTCTAGCTGAGTACGAGAAGTTATTTTTATTGATAGGATTTCTGAGGTCTAAGATAGAATTTTTTCTTAAGGATGGAAGAAATTAGGTTTTAAACTTAATATTAGGAAAATTACGAATGAGTAAAATATTTTACTAAAAATTTTTAGCTGTTTATCGTTTTTATTTTATTTTTTTGGTGAATGCTCAATCTCCTTCTAGCCATTTTATCGCAGCCAAACTACAACTATCTCCAACAGAAAGCGGTTCTTCCACAAAGGGCATCTTTACATCTACGTCTACAAATTTGTCGTACACTACTCCATTTCTATCTTTGTAATAACTTACAGCAATGGTCATTGCGGTAGAATCATTGATTACGGTCCAATCCGTAACCGTTACCAATCCAAAGGTATTCTGACCAAAGAATTTTGTATTTTCTCTACCCTTAAAAATCACCGCAACAGCTTCCCCTGAGCTTGCGGTATATACGCTGGTTAGCACCGCCACCTTACCACCTTCTTTTGGTGGACAAGCTTCTTCAAGTGCAATGGTTTGATCATCATAATAAAAATCATAATCTTGAATTTTCCAAGCCGAATTCTCTTCGTTTGTTAAACCTTTTGAACCACCAATATTTCCGTCTCCGATAATAGCGGTAATTCCTTCTACCATTGGAAACATATCTCCTCCGCCATTATATCTAAGATCTAATATCCACTTTTCAGCTCCTGCCTCAATTAATGCACATACTTTTGACTGAATTTCGGTGGCAAATTTTTCTTTATCTCCCATCTGTAATCCAACGATTCTGAGGTATCCAATATTATTTTTGAGTAATGCTCCGTGAAATTTATACACTTGTCTCATCTGCACTTTACTATAAATCTCTGGGTTAGTTGAAGCTCGATGTGGCGCTATTTCTTTGGGGTAATAATAAGCAATGGGTTTGTGATTAAGGAGAATTCGACCATGATCATCTTCCAAAGCTTCAATCAAATAATTAAAGGCTGGAACTAATTCAGGGATTGAATTTGCATCTTTTCCAAGGTCGTAAACAGTAGGTCTTAGCTTTTCCCAATCGACAGAATTTCGATATAAAGAGGAGGTTTCAGCATGAGATATGACCTCATCCAAAGCTTTACGAACAGCATCGTTTGATTGACCACATGCTGCAAAAGTAATCGTTAAGAATAATCCAAAAAGTATTTTATTCATGTTTTCAATTTTTTGTAGCTATAAATTCTACTTAATGAATATACCCATTAAACGCTAAATCTTCCTTATCTTCTACCTTTTTTAATATTCCATTATTCAATAAAAATAGATGATCAGAAATTTCCATAACATTTTTATATTGATGATCCGTCACCAAGATACCTTTTTTACTTTTTAATTCTTGTATCTGATCTTTTACCAGCTGAATATGGATAGGCATAACATGAGAAAATGGTTCGTCTAAAATAGTAAATTTTGTATCCGCTTCTAAAGTAAGAAGGACTTCAAGTATTCTTTTTTCTCCACCAGACAGGCGGCCAAATTTCATAGTTAGGTTCTTTTCAAAAAATGGATATTTAGATAAAAAAGGATCAAGGTCAAGACCATAAAATTCGATTAATTTTTTAGATGAAATAGCCTTGGGATGAAATTCGTGCTGTGGTAAATAATTAATCAAACCCGGTACTTTATATAGATTTTGAAGAAGTTTATCTTGATAAGTTAAATGTTTAGATGCTGGTTTTAATTGTCCGGTTATGATTTTTAGAAAGCAGGATTTGCCACAGCCATTTCGTCCTAAAATTCCGGTTACTTTATTTTTAAAAAATTCAAAGCTTACGCCTCGTAGAACTTTTTGGGTTCCGAAGTTGAGGAAAATGCTGTCTATTTTGATGGAATTGGGCATTGGGAATTGTTTAATCGTTGATTTGTTTAATCGTTTAATCGTTGATTTGTTTAATTATTGAATTTAATAAATAATGGTTCTTTTATCGTATTATATTTTATTAAATATTTAATTTTATTAAAATTATGATTCCGAATAGCCAGAGGGTAAAATCTGTAATTAAGGAAAAGCTGAGTAGTTCTTTTTTTCCGAGTCCGATATTCATGTAGAAAAAGATTTCTTTGGCTTTGTATTTTTGATGGAAGAGGATGGCCATGATACTGGTTAATATTTTAAACCAAAAAATCATGGATAGAGATTTTAAGCCTACACTTGAAAAAATAGTATAAGTCAATAGGGTCATTAGGCCGGTAAAAAAGAGAAACTGTTTTGCGTATAGGAGGTATGGGGTGATTTTTTTCAAGAAGTTGGATTTAGGTATTCGTGTTAAACATTCCTATTTTAACAACTTGATATTATAAAATTAATTGTATTTAGTTTTTAATTAAGAGAAATTCTTGATTTTGTTTGCCTAAAAATCTAGACTTCACTATTAATTTTAAGGTTTATTTTGGTAAAACATTCTCTTCAACTTCACATCATTTTTTTCCAATACACCACTTTATCTTCTCCTTCGCTCCAAAAATCTCGAATTACGGCTTCTTTGGTATAATTTAGATTTTCGTAAAATTTTCTTGTAGTAGCTAAATCTGATCCACCGGAGGTTTCCACAATTAAAATACGATGACCGTTTTCTTTTAGATGGGTTTCTAAATAGGTCATCATTTTACGACCGATTCCCTTTCCTTGAAGATCGCTTTTCACGCCGATGGCATAGAGATTATAAGTACCTTCTGTGAGCATCTCCGGTGCGCAGTATCCGAAGGCAACTGGAATCTCATCGATCTCCGCCGTAAACCAAATATCTTTGGTCTCTGGGTTATTGAGAAAATCAGCTATCATATCGTCTAGCATTTCTGGAGGAAACAATTCAACGGTATTTAAAACGGTTTTTAGATGGGGAATATCTGTGGGTTGTGTGGATTTTATTTTTAGATTCATATTTTTTTCTATTTACCTCTTCCAAAAAAAATCTTGGTATCGATTTACTGTTTTTTTTATTAGTTTTTTAGGTCTATCAAAGGATTCTGAGGACAAGATACTTTTTTAAAATAATACGAGCCAAACTAATTAAATTTAGTTTGGCTCGCAAAACAAAATAGAGGAGTTAGAAATCCACTATAAACAATCAAATAGCTTAATAATCCTTCGCAATCACAAATTTAACAGCAACTGCTTTACGATTCTCAGGCTTTACATAAAGAATATAAATACCATTTGGAATATTAACTAAATCAAGTTCAACGATATCTTCGTGGTCAGATAATAGTCTGCCGTTTTCTTGAATCACCCCTTCAATAGATTGAATAAAATAATCCATAGATTTATTTCTATAATTCGATACATCCACTTTCAAATAATCAGTCGCAGGGTTAGGAGCAACTTGAATAGTACTTACTTTTTTATCAAAACTAATATCTCCAATCATCTGGTAATTTTCGGTACCATCCTCAAATTGGACAATCACCTGATAAAAATTAATTCCAAATGCTGGAGTATCATGTAGATATTCATAAATCCTAGCCACTGAGTTATCTTCCGATGGAATAATAGTCAACTCTGTCATTTCTTCATTTTCGCTACTACTATGTTTGATAAGGAATTGTTTTACTTCTTTATCATCTCCATAGAAATACCATTGGAGTGCTGCTTTTTCTCCAAAAACAGAAGTGATATTTAATTCACTATCAATAGCTCGACTAATGGCGCCAACTGGTTCAATAATTAATGAACTGGTCGCATCATTAAAACTATTGTTAATTAAGCAAGCATCATCCTCATCGAAAGTTATCGAAGAACCTCCAAAATTGGAATTACTAAATAGCGTAACTTGAAGTCCAGTCGGTACACTTAAAGACGATAGAGCGTCATTATTAAAACCGATACTAGTCATATTCGGATACTCACCAATTCCAAGAGAGACAGTAGAACCACCAAAATTACAATTTTGATAAATGGTCGCCTCCGGTATTTCACAACCCATAATTTCTACTTCTGCTAATTGCAATCGATTTCTTCCTGAAAGTTGAACTCTTAGATATCTACCGGTTCGATCCAAGATGATATCCGTTTCTCTTCCAGCTGTTCCAGGGAAGTGGTAATCAGTTACACCGTCTTGATTAATCGTCGCATTTAAGTCCGTTGAGGTAAAAGGTACATCAGATACCAATACATGAAAATCAGTCAATCTATCTGCACAACAGTTCGTTCGATTCCATAATCTAACTGTATTTAAATCATAACTTCCTTCAAGGTCAACTTCCCACCATGCATTTTGGTCATTTAAAGTATGTGTTATTGAATTATTATTATGATTCCCATCATTATTTCCATCTAC
>JALZUU010000060.1 GCA_023300665.1 Saprospiraceae bacterium
TCCTATAATCTTTACCTTTCTAAGACCTCTTCTCATGCTTATTTTTCTACGAGCATGAGGGTCACTTTTTTTTATTTAATTCTGGCGGTAATTGGATGGGCCATCTTGGTGATCGTTCCGATTGAGTTGGGAAAGAAAAACCAGAAGACGAGAAAAGAACTGATTAATTGGTGGTGGCAAATTTATTTATCCTATTGGGTTTTAGTAGTTTTCGTTATTTTGGAATGTTGGATTTTAAGTCTATTTTCCTTGACTATTGGTCGAGTTTTGGTGGAGTATACGCTTCTGTTTTTTATTCCTAAAGGTTTTTGTTTGATTCCTTCCTATTTTATGGAAAGGAATGCCCATAAGAAAAAGATAATTTTTGGTTTGATTTTTATAGAAATTATGGTCGTTGCTATCTTTGTAGGAATGCGCTGGATGGCAGGCCAGATGGTTCCAGATTTTAGGTAATTCAATTCTATGAAGGAACTAAGATTAAAATTTATTAGTTGATAAAAATAAAAAAATGATTCAACTAGCCGATCATCTTATCTATCGAAAAGATTTTATTTTGAACCCTCAAGACCTTTATAATGAGCTAATTGCAACCGTCGATTGGAACGAAAATATGAAGTCTCGTAAGACTGCCTGTTTTGGTAAGCCTTATGATTATTCGGAGCAAGCCTACGATTTCAAGCCAATGACTCCTGTCATGGAAAAGATCAGTTTGTTGATCGAAAAGGAAATTGGTTTTAAGCCAAATAATTGTCTATTAAATTATTACGAAGATGGAAAATCAAAGATGGGTTTTCATGGAGATACCATTAAGATGTTGGTACTAGAAACAGGAATTGCCATTGTTAGTGTAGGAGACAATCGAATTATGCAAGTTCGGAGAACCAAGAATCCTACCGAAATGTATAATTATATTTTACCAGCTGGATCACTTTTCTATATGTCAAATGCCATGCAAGCAGAATGGCAACATGGCTTACCCAAGGTGATGGATGCGCAAGGACGAATTAGTTTGACCTTTCGGGAAATGAGTTAAATTTTTATTAAAGTTTATTAACTCACTATTATAAACTTTCAAATACCTTGTTATTCATTAAAAAAAAATCTTATCTTTACGAATCGTAAAATCTAATATTTAACAAATAAAGTTTACAAAAATGAAAAAAATAATTTTTACTGGTGTTTTATTCCTTTTTGCCCTTTCAATTGCATTTTCTCAAAGCGAAGTTTTGGAAGTAACTGTTCATCTAAAAGATGGTTCTACTGAGCAAGGATTGATGTATCCTAATGAAAATAGACCTTGGGAGCTTCAAAAATCTATCTCTATTTTTGATGAATCACTTCGAGATGCTAAGAAGGTCAAGAAAAAAGATAAGACTAAGTACAAAGCAAAAGACATAAAGGGATATGAGTATGATGGCAGAAGTTTTGAATCACATAAAGTAATGCTTGATGGTCGAGGTGACCATAGCTCTACCCTTAAAGCTTTACCTAAATTTACTTTAATCGAAAAAGTAGTAGATGGCCCAATCTCAATATATATGGGTTATGGATATCCTCCAGGTGTAGCTTCAGGCATTTCTTATGAAGAAATCTATGATGATCTATTAAGTAATCCTGAATACTTAATGGTAAAACAGCCAGATAACAAGCTAAAATCTATGCATAGCGCAAATATTGAAAAATGGATCAAAGATTCTCCAACAGTCTCTGAAAAATTTGCGAACGGAGAATATGGAAACTTTAAGCGTAAGAAAAAGAAGAAATTAGGAAACTTCCTAAAAGGGCAGATAGACAACGAACGACCCGATGTTATTATCAATGTCGTGGAAGATTATAATCGGTCTATGAGTCCTGAATAGTTATCTAGATTTTAAAGAATAATAAATCCTTTAAAATGGTCATAAAGACTGATTCCTTTTGGAGTCAGTCTTTTGTTTTGATGGATAAAAGTGAAGGATATAGAAAAATGGCGATTTTGGGATTTTTAAACAATTTTAATGTTAGAATTTTATTAAAAAAATATCAATCAATCATGATGACACTCCCTTTATCCGAACTTTTTATTCGTGATTTAAACCGTTTAAAAAAAGAAATTGCTGCTTATTCTAATGATAAAATTCTATGGCAAATAGAAGGCTCCATTAAAAATTCAGGTGGCAACCTTTGCTTGCATTTAATTGGAAATCTAAAAACTTATTTGGGGAATGGGTTTGCGGAATTGGGATATGTCCGACAAAGAGATTTTGAATTTGCAGGGAAGAACGTAGATAGAGAAAAATTATATCTAGAAATTGATGAGACAATTGAAACGATTAGGCTTGGTCTTTCAAATATTACCTCCGAACAATTGTCAGAACAATTTCCGATCAAAATTTGGGGAGAAGAATCGAAGATGGAATTTACACTTTTGCACCTTTATGGTCATTTAAATTATCATTTAGGACAGGTTAATTATCATCGTCGGATGTTGGATGGGGTGGGAGCTTAAACGCAATAATAGATTATATGCAAGTACTATTTAAGTGTAAAGAATGTGGAATTCAGTTATCAAATCCTTTGGTTGGTCCAGTCGAAGATAAAGATAAAATCTATGAAGATGAACAAGACCATATTTCATTCGGTCATTTTGGAGAAGTAGAAGAAGACTTTAGAATCAAGTTAAAAGGAGAATTTATTATTAATTTAAAAGACAAAATCAACGTAAAATATTCTGACGATCCAAAAAGAAAAAATGGTTGTTGTGGATATGATGGGTGTGACGGAATGAATACCGTATGCATAAATGGACATGAGGTTGGGACAGAATGTAGTGATTGTTGGATGCCTCATGGTTTAGTTTTACATCGGGATATGGTGGTTATTATTCAAGTAAAAGATTAAGTTTTTTTAATTCAAACTATGTACTTTTTATTTTAAAATATTAACAAAGCAAAAATCGGGTATTAAAATTCTTAATTTCTAAATTGCTCTTTTAGGTGCTCTTTTCTGGTTTTTACATGACAAAAGGTGCTCCCCCCAGAATTAGGACCAGTAGTTAAGTTGAGAACTTACTAACTTTTGAGAAACAACCTAAGGTAAAACACACGTCGAACATGCTGAAAAAGTTTAAATTAAAAAAAGCTAGTAATAATTATTTATAGAAATAATTCAACCTTTAGTTTTTAATTCTGTTTTCTATCTATGAAAATTCTAATCTTAATTTTTACTACCATGTTAATTACGCCTAATTCTAGTTTGTTTGAATTTAAAAATGAAAAAGAAATGAGCCTTTGGCGGAAGGTGAATGATGGTGTGATGGGTGGTTTATCCGAAGGTAATATCCAATGGGATAAATCAGCAAATACCATGATTTGGTCAGGTCATGTTTCATTAGAAAATAATGGCGGTTTTGCTTCAATTCGTACTATCCCTCAAAACTATAATGCTGGAGTTTTTGAAAAGGTGATCATTCGGGTAAAAGGAGATGGTAAAATCTATAAATTTAGAATGCGTCCATCTGGAAATTTTGATGGGATTGCGTACTCTATGGATTTTAATACCGTAAAAAATGAATGGACTGAAATCTCCCTTTTATCCAAAGAATTTCAACCGACTTTTAGAGGACGAATTTACCCTGAATACGGAACCATAAAAACGGAAGATTTACAACAAGTAGGTTTTTTAATCGCAGGAAAACAGGAAGGAAATTTTAGGTTAGAGATAGATTGGATTCGTTACGAATAGGACGGGTCCTCTTTACTTAGTTTTGTTTTTTTGCCTTAAAATAGAATTGAATCGGTACTCAAATTTGAAAAAAATAAAAGAAACTGCTAAATGGTATGAGTAATTTTTTTATTGAACCTCCATACCTCATATTTTCCTATCTTTACCAGAAAAAATGCAATTCCGTTTTTCTCTGATCTTAATTTTCTTTTCTTTATTCATGGCTTGCCAATCTGGAAAAAAAACGGACGATACTCGCACCGTTTTTCATTATAATCAGCATAAAAATATCACCTCTCTGGATCCTGCATTCGCTCGTGCTCAAAACAATATTTGGGGCATAGATCATCTATACAATGGATTAATTCAACTAGACGACTCTTTAAATGTTCGTCCTGCCATAGCGGCTGACTGGAAGGTCTCAGAAGATGGATTGACTTATACTTTTATATTGAGAAAGGATGTATATTTTCATAAGAACAAATGTTTTAAAGAAGCTGAGAGTAGGGTAGTTACGGCAGAAGATGTAAAGTATAGCTTTAATCGGTTATTAGACAAAAAAGTAAATTCACCCGGATCTTGGGTTTTTAAAGGAAAAGTGGCCGAAAAAGATCCTTTTTTAGCACCTGCGACTGATACTTTTATGATAAAATTGGCCAAGCCATTTCGACCTTTTTTAGGGATGCTATCGATGCAATATTGTTCGGTAGTACCGCGAGAAGCTGTTGAATTTTACGGACGAGATTTTAGAAGTAATCCGGTAGGAACAGGGCCTTTTAAATTTAAAAGGTGGATTGAAAGTCAATCTTTATTTCTTTCCAAAAATGAAAATTATTTTGAAAAAGATTTACCCAAAGTAGATGGGATTCGAATTAGTTTTATGGGAGATCGAAAGACTGCTTATTTGGAATTGTCGAGAGAAAATATAGACTTTTTTTCTGGCTTAGAATCTTCTTATATCAATGAATTAATCACCAAAGATGGTACGATTCATCCAGCTAAATCTGACAAAATACAATTTATAAAATCACCTTATTTAAATTCAGAATACTTAGGAATTAATCTCTCTTTTGGGGAAGATGAAAATCCATTAAAAACCAAAAAA
>JALZUU010000061.1 GCA_023300665.1 Saprospiraceae bacterium
TTAGTGGTTGAGATATTCTTAACGCTATCTTTAAGGAAATGAAAATTCCGATAAATATGATTGTGGTATTTATCCCAACGGCGATTGAGTTCCGAGTCAATAGAATCAATTTTAACTATAAGTTGAGCGGCGCTCAGCATTGCACGGTTATCTTTAAATAGTTCTTTATCCGTTTCTCGAATATCAAATTCGCCTAAGTCAAAGACCTTCGTCCATTCCTTAAAAGAAGTTCGTACAAAGGGGTAATTTTTCTTTTTCTCCGCTGCTTTTTTCTTATCAGGATTGACTTTTGTCTCTTGGTATTGGGTACCGTCAAAGAGGTTCATTACAAAGAAACGTTTATCAGCGGTGGTAAACATCTCTCCTTTTTGAGCGGTAATAACGCTGACCTTTTTATTATTATAAGAATTATGATCATAGATCAAAACATCATAAATAGTCCGATTGTCTTCATCTTTTCCGCCGATATGGATGATCATATTTCTAAAATCATCGTTAAACACCCCTGTTTCAAGGCTCAGCATGGGTTTTTGTCGCTTGATATCGTAGAGGCGAGATTTAAATTTAAGGTTCGCTACTGGGATAATATAATTAGAACAAAGAAAAGAAAACATCATTACTCCAAAACTCATGATAATCAGTGGAGCCATGATTCGCAAAAGAGGAATACCTGCGGATTTAAGCGCTGCTAGTTCATAATGCTCAGCCATATTGCCCATTACCATGACCGAAGAAATTAAAATGGCAATGGGTAAGGCCATCGGTATTAAAGACACAGAGAGATAGCCAATCAGCTCAATTATGACCAACATTCCTGTCCCTTTTCCAATAATATCATCAATATAGACCCATAAGAACTGCATGATCAATACAAACAGTCCGATACAAAAGGTGGCGATAAATGGCGCAATAAAACTTTTGGCCAGTAATAAATCTATTTTTTTCAACTAATAGAATTGTTGCTTCTACCTTTCTGTTTCAGCAGGTAGTTATGCTTAGGTTTAACAAAAGTGCTAAGTATCTTATTTAATTAGGGACTGTTCCAGTGTATCATTTGCCATCCCGCGCCTTGTGTTCCTAAAGAAAGGCTCACCCGCTGACAACACTTTAACTGAACAGTCTCTCTAATTACTTAGTCGCGAAAGATCCGTAAAGATACGATATGCTACGGATTCTTTAAATGCTTTTACTATTACTAAACGAATTTGTTTAATAATAGTGTATTCCGTTAAAATAAGTTGTTCAATTAATAAACAAAGAAACTTTAAACAGCTTCAAATAATAAAAGCCAATGTACAATGGGGTACACTGGCTTTTATACAGCAGATCGTTTTAGAATAAAGTCTAAGATATAACAAACAAGACAACGGTCTTATCGATCATACAACTCTTTCATAACGTTGCGGAAAGTGCTTCGATATGGAGGGATAACGATTTCGTATAGAAATTAAAAAAAAATATATGTTCTGGGAAAATTGAAAATGTAGATGGAAAATCGAAATTTTCCTGACTTTTTGGAATTATTCTTTCGAATAAAGAAAAATTTAGCGATTAGCTAAAGAAGAATTTGAGATTAATTGATTTACTTGATCTCTGTTTTGAATTTTAATTACTTTACTTTTAATCTTAGAAAGAAAACGATTAGAGCAAAGTGAATTACTGTTTTTTGCGTTTTTTAAAGGCTTCATGATACTGTAATTTAGGTTAGTTAGTTAAAAATCAGTCACATAAATGCGGTCATATTCATTATTCAGCATCTTCATTTGGTCTGACAAATATAACCTAAAGTTTTTGATTTCCTAAACTTATTTCTAAATAATAAGATTTATTAACAATAGCTGAAACGATGTATTAAGATTTAATATTTTGTAAAAAATATTAATTGTGACATCGAATGTTGGATAGTTATACTGTAACAGAATTTTATTTCATGCTAATATTGTGTGCCTTCTCATTCATCTGACCTTTTCTTCTGAGGTGAAAACCTTTCTGAAACTAATTATTTATGGTTTTAACGGTTAATTTCCATGGAAAATTCTGTTACCTAAAAATTTGATCTACAAAAACGAATAAATAACTTTGGACGGCTTAATTAATAACACTATTTTTTTGTTAGAATATTAACTAATAAGAATTTTGTCAAAAAAACAGAACTACTAGAGCATACTACTGGACATTTCTTCCATTTGCTGCCTCCCAGCTCCGGCAGTACCGCCGGAGAGTAGCCACAAGCCCGCAAATGTCCAGTAGTATGCTAATAGAGATTTGATTCATAAAACAACTTCTTCTTATTCAATAATTCCAAAAGCATCCAAGAATTAGAAAAAATTATCCAAATCGAGGCGCTTTTTTGAACCTGTCAGCCAGTAGGTAGTTAGAGAATTTTATCATTTTGTAGGTAATTTGGGATTTTTTGAACAGCTTCAATCTATTAGTTTGGGAAGTTGTCTTAAAGCGCTTCTAATTATTCTAAAATTAACACTTAAAACTCCCGATGTTTTACTATCTTTTGCTTCTAAATTTAACACCATATCAATCTATTATGAGAATTATTATCTTAATTAGTACACTATTATTCTGTACAACGATTGTCTTTGCTCAATCTATGCAGCCACCTGCTACGCCTGCTACGGAAAGACTTAAATCGGAGCAACAGCGAATCCTACTTGGCAAGAACTCGATTCTTAATGAAGTGAAATTTCGTTCCGTAGGACCAACAGTTTTTAGTGGTCGAGTAACAGACCTAGCAGTTGACCCTGCTGATCCAACACATTTTTATGCTGCTTATGCATCGGGTGGACTTTGGGAAACTAAAAGCAATGGGACCCGATTTACTCCTTTATTTGAGGAAGCTGCTACGATGACGATTGGTGATATTGCCGTTAACTGGTCTGAGAATATCATTTGGATTGGTACAGGGGAAAATAATTCCAGCAGGTCTTCTTATAGTGGCGTAGGGATCTACCGAAGTGCTGACGGTGGTAAAACTTGGGAGCACCGAGGCTTACCCGAATCTCATCATATCGGTCGTATCATTCTACATCCTACGAATCCTGATATCCTTTGGGTAGCTGCACTTGGACATCTTTATTCACCTAATGAAGAAAGAGGCGTCTACAAAACAACCGATGGAGGAAAATCTTGGGAAAAGACACTTTACGTGAACGAAAATAGTGGAGCTATTGATCTAACCATTGATGGCGCGAATCCAGAAATTTTATACGCGTCTACCTGGCATCGTGAACGTCGAGCTTGGAATTTTGTCGAATCTGGTGAGGGTTCTCTTATTCATAAATCTACTGATGGGGGAAAAACTTGGACTGTGATCAGTGGACCCAATAGTGGATTTCCTAATGGAGAAGGAGCGGGGCGTATTGGATTAGCGATCACCAAAAACAACGAAGGAAAAACACGAATATATGCCATCATAGATAATTATTTCCGTCGTCCAAAATCTGACGAAGACCAAAATAAAAAGGAATTGACTAAAGAAAAATTTCGAGAAATGGATTCTGCTAGTTTTATGAAATTAGAAGAAAAAGTACTCAAAAAATTTCTTAGCGATAATCGCTTTCCAAAAAAATATTCGGTAAAAAATATTCGTGAAATGGTAGGGTCTGGAAAGATTAAACCTATTGCATTAACAGAGTTTTTGGAAGATGCAAATTCATTATTGTTTGATACTCCGGTTATAGGAGCAGAGGTGTACGTCTCGGATGATGAAGGAAAAACTTGGCAAAAAACACATGAAGGTTATCTTGATCGAGTTTATAATTCTTATGGATATTATTTTGGACAAGTTCGAGTTTCTCCACGAAACCCAGACCATATCTATATTTATGGTGTGCCGATTTTACGGAGTTTGGATGGTGGTAAAACTTTTGAAAATATCAATGGAAAAAATGTGCACGTAGATCACCATGCCATGTGGGTCAGTCCTGATCGTGATGGACATTTGATTATTGGAAATGATGGTGGTGTAAATATATCTTATGATAATGGAGATAGTTGGTATAAATGTAACTCGTTGCCAGTTGGACAGTTTTACGCGATTGCGGTTGATAACGAAGAACCTTATAATATATATGGTGGATTGCAAGATAATGGGGTTTGGGTTGGACCGAGTACTTATGAAAACAACGACGGTTGGCACAACTCTGGAAAGTATCCCTATGAATTTTTAATGGGAGGTGATGGAATGCAAGTGCAGGTGGATCCTAGAGATAATAATATTGTATATACTGGTTTTCAGTTTGGATTTTATTTTCGAATTGATCGAGCTAAAGGAGAACGTAAGCCGATTCAGCCACGACACGAATTGGGCGAACGACCACTGCGGTTTAATTGGCAAACACCGATTCACCTCTCTGTTCATCAACCGGATATCTTATATTTTGGATCTAATTTTTTGCACCGATCACTTAAACAAGGAGATGATTTTGAAAAGATTTCTAAAGACTTAACTAAAGGTGGTCGTAAAGGAGATGTGGCTTATGGAACCATCACAGATATTCACGAGTCACCCTTGCAATTTGGTTTGCTCTATGTCGGAACAGATGATGGTTTGATCCATGTCAGTCGGGATGGAGGATTTTCTTGGACCGATATTTCCAAAGGATTACCTGCTGACCTTTGGGTGACGACGGTAGAGGCTTCTTCTCAAGATTTAGGAACAGTTTACGCTACGCTTAACGGATATCGTTGGGATGATTTTACAGCCTATGTTTATCGTTCAACTGACTTCGGAAAAACTTGGCAACGGATTGGTTTGGATTTACCACTAGAACCAGTGAATGTGATTCGAGAAGATCCGAACAATAAAAATATAATTTATGTAGGAACGGATCATGGCCTTTATGTTTCGCTAAATGGCGGCATTGATTTTATGCAGATGCGTAATGGAATACCAGCGGTGTCGGTGCATGATTTAGTGATTCATCCACGAGATCGAGATTTGATTGTGGGAACGCATGGACGAAGTCTTTATGTTGGTTCGGTAAAAGAAGTACAGGGAATTGATGATGCAGTGATGAGCAAACCGATACATGTTTTTGCGATGGATAAAGTACGTTATAGTGCTCGGTGGGGAAGTAAAGGTGGCTGGTTTTCAGAAGACCGAGTACCGAAGGAACAAATCCCCGTTTATACCCAAAAAGCCGGAAAAGTAACTGTAACTATTGAAACAGAAAAAGGAAATAAACTCCAAAGTTTTTCTACGGAAGTAAACAAAGGCTTAAACTATATTAATTACAATCTTACCGTTGGTAATGGAATGGAAAAATCCTATGAATCCTTTTTAAATAGTAAAAACGAGGAAGCGGTAGAAGTCAAACCAGCAGAGAATGGAATGGTCTTTTTACAAGAAGGAACTTATATGGTAAAGGTGACAAAGGATGGAGCGACGGAGTCAACGAAGTTGGTGGTGAAGTAGCGTAAAAAATAACTTAAGAAAAAAGAGCGGCGTGTCCTTCAAGGGTGCGCCGTTTTTTAATCAAAAGACTGCTCAATTTTTTATTACGTTAGCATTGCGTAATACGAGACCGATTAACCAATTAACTATTTCAATAAGAATAGTTAATTATCTAGACATCGTTAAATTAACGCGCTCCCATTTATTTACAATATCACAATTCAAAAACATCATTCGGACTTCCTATCCTAAATCCTGCCTTCATTACTTTTTGGGCCTCTTCACTCTTGATATTAATGACTGGATTTGTATGATTAAAGTGTATAAAAATCACTTTGTTTTTATTTTCTTTATCCAGATTTTTAAATTTTTCCAGACTCTCAATAATAAAAGGATGAGGGATCTGGGAAATATCTCTATTGTTAATTTCTTTACCACTATAAAAAGTAGCATCTAAAAAAGCATAGTCTACCTTCTCTATTTCCTTAATAATATCTTTTTCCCATTTCTCCCATTTGTCAATATCGGGAATGAACAAAGCGGTCTTATTGGGACCTTTAATTTTAAATCCAACCGCTTCGGAATATTCGTCTCGATGCGGAACTAAGAAAGGAGTTACTTGTATATCTTCTGAAAGAGTTACTGTTTTTTCATCTGCTAGTTCATTTAAAAGAATGTTTTTTTGACTAACCAGTTGACTCCAAGGACCATTATTTGTCAAGTAGTCTTTCATTCTAGGCATCACAAAAACAGGAACTTCTTTTGCATTGGTCGCTTCTTTGCCCAAGTACATCAGCCCCGTATAATGTCCAATATGTGCGTGGGTTAAAAAGATACCATCTACGATTTCCTTTTCACTAGACTGCTCATATCTGGTCAATCTTTTCATTTGTCGGACCATGTCAGGAGTTGCTTCAAACAGATAAGTATGGTGGTTAGGTACGTCAATTAAACCCAAAGAGACCACTTCTCGCACAATGTTTGTACTATTAAAAACATCAATACAACATGCCTTTTTACAACCAATTTGCGGATATCCAGCATCTTGAATGGTACCTAGCAGTACTAGTGAAGTATGGGGGATGATGGGGTCTTTTTTTATTTGTTCTTCTGGTAAAGTAGGTTTGTCTGTACAAGAAAAAATAGAAAGAAGAAGCAGGAGGAATTGATATTTGTTCATTTTGTTTTTAATTGACCATTGCTAAGATCGTATTTTTTTAGGATAAAATTGATTTAACTATCATGACCATTCATAAATAGGTGTATTTTTAGGTGAGCATTGGTCTGATTGGATTTAACTTCAATATTTTTTAAAACCTATGTGATTTTCATATTTAAATAAAAATATATGTTTAAGATAAACTACTTATTACTTTTTCTTGCTACTTGTCTTTTTGCTTTTTCTTCTTGTTCAAAAGATGATGATACGGAAGATGTAGTAGATACCTGTGAAGGTTTTGATATTTTATTACTTAATAATGAAGGAGACCTTGTTGTTGAGATTATTGAAGGAACGGCACCTTTTAGTTATGCTTGGTCTAATGAAGCAACTACGGCATCCATTACTCCTGAAGAAGACGGTGTATATTCGGTAACTATTACGGATGCAGAAGGCTGTACAGTTTCAGAAGAAATAACCTTTGAAGATGTAGTAGATACCTGTGAAGGTTTTGATATTTTATTACTTAATAATGAAGGAGATCTTGTTGTTGAGATTATTGAAGGAACGGCACCTTTTAGTTATGCTTGG
>JALZUU010000062.1 GCA_023300665.1 Saprospiraceae bacterium
GTAAAAATTCTGCAAAATTTACGGCGGAAGTAAAGGCTAAAACCGGTTGTTTGTTAGGTGTTGGTGGTGGACAAAAATTGATCACACCATTGATCGCTCGTTTGCAATATCCAATTTGGGAAAAAGCATTGAGAAGTAGTGGCATTGCCGAAGCGGATATTCCACCGATCGTAGATAAAATGAAAAAGGCTTATGTTGGTTGGAACGAAAATTCTTTCCCAGGTTTATTGGGTAATGTAATTTCTGGACGAATCACCAATCGTTTTGATCTTGGAGGAATCAACTCTGTAGTAGATGCGGCTTGTGCAGCTTCTTTAAGTGCGATCAAAATGTCGCTTAGTGAATTAGTAGAAGGACGTTGTGATATGATGTTGACCGGTGGTGTTGATACCGACAACTCTCCTTTTATGTTTATGTCCTTTTCTAAAACACCTGCTTTCTCCAAATCTGGAAATATCAGTCCATTTAGCGATGCTGCTGACGGGATGCTAATTGGAGAAGGAGTAGGAATGATGGTTTTAAAAAGATTAGAAGATGCTGAACGTGACGGCGATCATATTTATAGTGTCATTACGGGCGTCGGAACGTCCAGTGATGGTCGTTTTAAATCCGTTTATGCACCTCGTTCTTCAGGACAGGCTTTGGCCATGAATCGAGCATATGAAGATGCGGGCTATGCGCCTGCAACGGTGGGCTTATTAGAAGCTCACGGTACAGGGACAGGGGCTGGTGATCCGACAGAGTTTGCTTCCATGCAAATGGTTTTCGGTGCTGATAATCCCAAAAAACAACACATTGCTTTAGGTAGTGTGAAGTCACAGATCGGACATACAAAAGCTGCTGCTGGAGCTGCTGGAATGATCAAGGCTATCCTGGCTCTGCACCATAAAGTTTTACCTCCTACCATTAACGTAGAAAAACCTAATTCTAAATTTGATATTGAGGAATCTGCTATTTATATCAATACAGAAACTAGACCTTGGATCAAAAATGGTCATCCACGAAGAGCAGGGGTGAGTGCCTTTGGATTTGGTGGAATCAACGTGCACGTTGCCATGGAGGAATACCAAAAAGCGCAATCACCAACTTATCGAATCCATCAACCTTATCGTTCTATCATTTTAAATGCAGTAACTCCTGCAGCTTTGATTGAATTGGTTGGTCAGACCATTAATGACCTTGATAATGGTAAAAGTGGTCACTTGGCTTATGAAAATTTAGTCAATACCATCAATGAAGATATTCCAGTTACTTCGGCAAGAGTAGGTTTTGTAAGCGAAAGCCGAGAACAAGCAATTCAGTTTTTAACGATTATCGCACAAAACTTATCTAATCAGACAACAGCTTGGTCGCATCCTAAAGGAATTCATTTCCGACCTAACGCTATTAATACGCAAAAAGATAAATCCGTCGCTTTATTCGCAGGTCAGGGTTCCCAATATGTTGGAATGGGCCGTGAATTGGTAAATGCTTTCCCTGGTATTAGAAAGGATATTGAAAAGATAGATCAACTATTTTCTAATAACCAAAAAGAAGCACTGAGTAATCAGATTTATCCTCGTCCGGTGTTTTCCAAAGAAGCACAAAAAGAACAACAAGCAACGCTAACAAATACGCAATTTGCTCAGCCAGCTATCGGTACCTTGAGTATGGGTATGTATAAAACCTTAAATGCTGCAGGATTTAATCCAGACTTTTTGGCTGGACATAGTTTTGGAGAATTGACTGCGCTTTGGGCAGCGGGTGTGTACACAGAAGAAGTGTTCTTGGCTTTGGCTAAAGAACGTGGAGAAGCAATGTCAAACACTGATCATACAAAAGATAGTGGTACTATGTTGGCTGTAAAAGCTACTTTGGAAACGGTTCAAGAAGCGATCAGTGAATTGCCAGGTGTTACCGTAGCAAATATTAATTCTGATAGTCAGATCGTTTTAGGAGGTAGTACAGCGGCCATTAAGTATGCCACTGATTATCTTAAAGAAAAAGGATTACGAGTTGTACCATTACCTGTATCCGCTGCTTTTCACACGAGTCTGGTAGGACATGCACAGCAACCTTTTGCTAGCTTTGTAGAAAGTCAAAAATTCAGTCGAGCAAAGAAGCCTGTTTATGCAAATTCTACTGCTCAACCTTATCCTGCTAAAATTGATGATATTAAAAATGTATTAAAAGAGCAGATTTTAAATCCAGTATTTTTTAAACAACAAATTGAAAATATTTACGAAGAGGGTGGACGGGTATTTGTAGAGTTTGGTCCAAAGGGAGTGCTTACTAATTTGGTGAAAAGTATTTTAAAAGGACGTGAATTTTATGCAGTTGCCATCAATCCTAAAGCAACTCAAGATAGTGATTTACAGTTCCGTCAGGCTGCTGTTGAATTGAAAGTATTAGGTATAAATCTGACCAATATAGATCCTCATTACCGTCCATCAAAAACACTTGCTGAGCCAGGTAAAATGAATGTAAAAATTAGCGGAAATAATTATGTTTCTCAAGGAACTCAAAAGGCATATACCGACGTGATGTCAAATGGCTTTAAAATTTCCGGAGGTGGTTCGGAAAGAATTATTGAAAAAATAGTTGAAGTAGAGAAAATCGTTGAGATAGAATCGATTCCCGTTCATTTAAATAACCAAGAAGAAATGTTACAAAAAGAAACTTTGGATTTATTAAAATCCACCCTCGATCATCTTAAAGCGCAACAAGCCACGGCTACTTCTTTATTTGAAAAAATGATCCAGGAGCAACAACAGCAAACACAACAGTTATTGTCTGTCTTGACCAACGAGATGTCTGGCAGCCAAAACACTAGACCTGTCAATAATACGCCTAGTTCAAATGGATTTCATGCTTCTACCAACGGAGTAACGACTCCTGCACCTACTATTTCTCCAGCTGTTCCAACGGCTCCAGCAGTAACAGTTGCACCAACTCCCGTTGCTACTAGTACCTCTACCGGTACTAACGCAGAGCTTGAAAAAATTCTATTAAACGTAGTAAGCGAAAAAACAGGTTATCCAGCGGAGATGCTAGAAATGAGCATGGACTTAGAAGCGGATTTAGGAATTGATTC
>JALZUU010000063.1 GCA_023300665.1 Saprospiraceae bacterium
CCTTTAACGTATTTTACGATGAAGGAAAACCAACCAGCTAGTTCAACACTAAACTCGAACTACTTCATAAATCACATTTCCGTTTGGTTCGAGTACGGCTTTATAATAGGTGTCTCCTAAGCGGTAGTATACTAATCCATCTAATTCAAATACATCGTATCCATCGGGTAGGGCGTCTACTCTGGCGCCAATCGGAGCATCGATCACTTCGTATCCGCCTGATGATACAGGACTATAATAGGTGCCATAATAATAGTAGTACGGAGAACGTCCTTGGATCACTATTCTGTGGGCATTAGGAGGTAAAACACTTATACGAATACCTCTTGGAGGTGCAGCTACGATATAGGTACCATTGATAGGGCGATAGAAAATACCGTTTCGGTAATGGTAATTAGCATTACGGTAAGAGACTATGGTTGTCTTTCTAGGTAACTTGGTTATCTGTGCTCCACGTCGTGGTTGTTTAGCATATTGCTTACTAACCGGAGTGACGACTTTTTTATTTTTAACCTTCCGAGCGACTGCTTTTCGTTGTGCGAAAATATCATTCGGTGCAAAAGCAATAAAAAGAAAGCTCATTATCGCTAGACTTAGGATCGATTTTAAATTGTTCTTTTTCATGATTTTTTATTTTAAGATTATTAAATAATATTTTAGATTAAGTTATTAGCTGTTTCTAAAGTAAAGATTCATACTACTGGACATTTGCGGGATTGAAGCTACTCTCCGGCGGGACTGCCGGAGCCGGGAGGCTGCAAATGCAAGAAATGTCTAGTAGTATGGTAAATATCTATGAATAATTCACTTGTGACAACTATATTCAACATAGACCTTTATTTCACCGAAGAAGAGTGAAATAGTCTCAATAACAATAGATTTTAAGTAGAATTAGGGCTTATTGAGTAAATAAGTGTGTTGATAGAGAAGAAAAAGAGGTTGATAGAAAATTTACGTTGAATGCGTATCTATAGAGGTAAATCTATGAGGAGATCTAGGTGGAAGAGTAATTGAAGTTGAAAAAATAAATATCATCTTTTAACCCAACCCATCATTTAGAATTTCGACAAAACCGGAGCTTGTGCAAAGCAAGTAGTTCCTACGGCAATCGTAAAGTATTCATTGTTCATTGGATCAGCGATGGTGGTTTGCCAATCGTCGCCAGAGATAAAGGACATGGGTTCATAGGTAGTACCACCGTTGGTAAAGTCGCCATCATCATCGCGAAGTAGGTAATAAATACCGTCTGCCGTTGCTGGAATAGCAGGAAGATTAAAGTTGGGATTGTCTACCTCTATTTGAAATAAGGCATTGGTGATATCAAGATTTTCAGAAAATTTCCAAGTACGATCAATACTAGCTAAATCTACGTCAGGGATCGTCACGTTGGCATCTATCCAACTATTGGCGGGAGCGCCATTGTTACCCCAAAATAAGAAAGCCTCATCAGCTGGAAGCGTATTTCCATTGAGTTCATTGGTGGCAGCGATGGTACCTTGACCGATGGTCACGATGGCTTCTGATTCGATTGATTTGGATTGTTTTTGGTGTAACCCAGAACAATCATCTCTTCCGATTCCTGCGATATTATTCGCGTAGCCATCACCAATATCTTTTTTGATCGTACCGTTAGAAGAAAGATAATCTTGGGTGATGGTTAAACCATATTTGATCGCTAGATAAGAATTTACCTGTTGCTTTTCGATCGCAGATAAAGTATCTGTAAAAACAATTACTTCTGATATTCTTCCATCAAATAATCTTCCTCCATTTTGATCTAAAAATGCACTAGCTGATTTTCTACCAATAGAGACTGGACCAGAAGCTTTACCAAGAGGTTGATAGGCTGCTGCTTCAATAACTTTTGTTTCATCTAAATCAGGAATAGTCACGGGAATAGAGGACAGTAAATTTCCATTTCTATAAAATTCTTGTGCGTCATCAAAATCTACTTTCATTTCTACTAAAGCAGGCTCCTCTCCTTCGGAATGGAAAAGTTCGGTATTGGTTCCTCCATGGAAATTATTAGTATACATACCGTAATCATTATCAGAATAGATCATCCCATAACCACCATTGGCTTGTAATCCAAAATCGAATATTTGTTTGTCTGTACCTGCGACCACATCTGGATCACATACAATAAAGATATGCACTCCATCTTTTTCTGCAAAAATATAATCACTGCCTAAATGAAGCCCATCTGAAAAAGCATCTGTAAAGACTCCATCAAAGTCTACTCCTGGATTAAAGTTGATGGCATTCTCTGTAAAGGTAGGATCATCTGTTGAGTTGACATCTGCATCGGCAGAATATCCGTTGATGGATTGATCTGACCAAGAAGTTACGTCGTTTCCGTTTACGGTTGTATTGGTGCCCGTTTCAGCTTTTAGCCAAAGTTGCATGTCTTGTTGTACACCACCAGGATAAGCTTCATCTATTCGTCCATCTCCGTTGTCATCAATACTATTATCGCAGATTTCATCAACCACGACTAGTTCTTCATACACAATTGTAAAGTATTGAAAACTTCCAGAATTGAGCGAAACCTCATAAAGAGAACCTGATGTGTTTGTTAGAGCAGTCGTTAAACTTCCTCCATTGGTAAAGTCTCCATCAACGTCAAACATGATTTTATAACCACCAACTGCTTCTGGTGTCAAAGCCGCTATATTATTTTGAGGATCATCCACATCAATGGTGAAAGTGATATTTTGAGTGATATTCGTATTGTCAATTTTCCAAGTTCTATTAATTCTGGAATCTGAACTCACTCCTCCGACTGGAGTCCAAGTATCGACTGATTGTCCATCATTTCCTACTACTAAGAAATTTTCATCGGAAGAAAAAATATTTGAATTATTTTGATTATTTGCTGCGATGGCGCCGAGCGATAAAGTAACGACTCCCTCCTCTTCTATTGATTTAGATTGTTTTTGGTTTAAACCAGAACAATCATCTCGACCAATTCCCAATATTTGGTTGGTATATCCATCTGAAATATCCTTTAAGGTAACTCCTGATGAAGCAACATAATTATGTGGCATGGTCATTCCATATTTAAGTGCTAAATAGGATTGAATTCTTTCTTTTTCTGTCTGGGTCAAGGTATCATTATAAACCAAGACTTCTGAGATTGCACCCGAAAAAACACGATCCTGATCGAGGAATTCACTAGCTGATTTTCTACCAATAGAAACCGGACCAGATCGATGATCTCCGTTGGCAGATGTTCCATAATGATCACTTTCTGCTATCTCGTTTGCGGTTAGTTGACTTAGGGTGATTCCTGAAGTGGTGGTTATGATATTGCCGTCTTTATAAACGGTTTGATTATTATTAAATTTAGCTTCAAATTCTAATAAAGAAGGCTCTGCTCCAGTAAAATGATTGAGAAAAGTTGCAGCACCTCCATGGCTAGAAGGCGTACCTGATCTAGTACTATTTTCAGACCATCCTAAACTATATCCGTCACTAACGGTACCTCCAAACTCAACAATTTTATCATATTGAGTTCCACCTGCTGCCGTATTCACAACTGCAAAAATATGGATTCCATCATTGGTGGAATAAATATAGTCTGATCCTAAATGTAAACCATCCGAGAAATCATCAGTATAAGTACCATCAAAGACGATACTTGGATTAAAATTGAGTTCATTAGTGGAATAAATTGGATTGTCCGTTGAGTTGACATCTGCATCGGCAGAATATCCATTGATGGATTGATCTGCCCAAGAAGTTACGTCGTTTCCGTCTACGGTTGTATTGGTACCTGTTTCAGCTTTTAGCCAAAGTTGCATATTAGATTGTACACCACCAGGGAATGCTTCATCAATTCTTCCATCACTGTTATCATCAAGACCATTATTACAAATTTCTTCAGGTGGTGTTATTGCACAGCCAGCGGTACAACTCGTCCAAACCACACCAGGGCCAATAGTTCCTATCGGATTATCTATAAAAGGAGCACTAGCAGGAGGGGTAGCATCAATGATTGCAATATCTCCTAACAAACTTCCAGTAGATCCTAATAAACTTGATCCATTAATATTAAAATCACCACAATTTATACCAGTTACGGTTCCTCTCACCGTCCAACTATTACTACTGATGCATCCTCCGTCTACCGTTCCTGTTCTATTTTCAGACATGTTAAATGATCCAATAATATCAATTATCCCTGAGTTCTCCCAATCTCCGTTTGCCGCCCAACTACCGGCTGTTATAGTTCCTGAATTTGACAGAAAGCCATCGGAGTTTTCTGACATAAATCCTTCAATAGTTATAGTTCCTGAATTATTGATTTGATTCTTATTAATAACATTACCGGAGCCAGCATTACCAATGATTGCATTACCAAAATTATTGAGAATTCCCACATTCTCTATTGTTAGGTCTTGCGTAAAATTGGCGGTATTATAATTATTATAGGTTAAGAGATTGGGAATGGTGTAATTGGATGCATAGTTAATAATTCCATGATTATTTAGGATACCTTTTGAGTTAGATGAAAGGTTAAATGCTTGTGGATTGGTGGCACAATTTATTAATTCTCCATTATTTAAGGTGATGGAACCCGTAAAATTAGCCCCAGGATCAAAACATATTTTTTGACCTGAGTTTACCGTATAAGAGCTACTATCTGCTCCAGTGATGGTATAGGTACATGCGGTGCCAGGACACTGGCTTAGGATGGGATAAGGCAGGAGTGATAAAAAAGGTAGCAAAAATAAAAGCAAAAGATGTTTTGAGAATTTACTCAAATTTTGGCGATGCTCACCCATTTTATAGAAAGATGAATTTAAATGTAAACACATATACATATACATATTCATTATGTAATTTTTACGAAAATTATGCCAATATAAAGTCTGTTATTTAATTAAAATGCTTACTTCATTTTTAAACAGCTTCATATACTGTTCTATGTACCTAAAAAAAGCCAATCCGACATTTTGTCGAATTGGCATTTATAGGTTGAGTGGATGTCATTTTTTATTTACTACTCGATCGTTAAGCTATTTTTAGCCGTTGGATTAAGTGGGCAAAAATATTCGTATTCTCCTTTTGTTAAGGTTACAACATTTGTCATAGAGCTTGTTCCGTTTGCTACGGGTGCTTTTACATAAGCTGCTTTAATATGATTAGCAGCATCGTATTTTCCTTTTGGTACTAATACAAAACCAACTTGGTGATCTACGCCTTCGTTAGCGATTTCGAATTGGTATTGTCCTTCTTTTAAAGATAAAGAAGTTGTTTCAAATTTTCCAGGTACTTGAGTTAGCTTAACATTTTTGATCTCGTTGCTAACAGTAAGTGGGTATTTTTCAGTTGGGTTAAGTGGGCAGAAAAATTCATATTCACCTGCGCTTAAATTAACAACACTGGTCATAGAAGATTTTCCATTAGCGACTGGCGCTTTTACGTAAGCAGGTTTGATATGATTAGCTTGATCGTATTTTCCTTTTGGTACTAATACAAATCCAACTTCATGATCAACTCCGTCGTTAGCGATTTCGAACTGGTAAGTTCCTTCTTTTACCACAACTGATTCTACTGTAAATTTTCCAGGCATCTGCGTTAACTTAATGCTTTCTGGCGCCTTAACCGTAAGTGAATATTTACGTGTTGGGTTAAGTGGGCAGAAGTATTCGTATTCTCCAGCTTTTAGAGAAACAACGTTTGTCATTGAACTCTGGTTAGTAGCAGCAGGTGCTTTTACGTATGCTTCTTTAATATGGTTAGCTTGATCGTATTTTCCTTTTGGTACCAATACAAATCCTACCTCGTGGTCAACGCCCATATTGGCAATCTCAAATTGGTAATCTCCTTCAGATAAAGTTAGATCTTGGATGACAAAAGCACCAGGTGTTTGTGCTAATTTAACATTGTTTACTTGAGCCGAAGCGGAAGAAAAAGAGAATAAGAATAAAAAACTTAGTACTGCGATGAAAGTATTTTTCATGGTAAATTTAAATTTAAATTTTAGTAAATAGACAACTTTTATTAGTTCCCTCATTTGATGGTACAAAGATGCAGGGAAAGGAGTGGTTTTTATAGGTAGATTTTTCCTTTTGGTAGGTAGATTTTTCCCTTTTTGAAAATGGTGGGTGAATTGATATCGAAAATCAGGGTTTAAATGTGGATTTATCAGCTAAGGAAGCCTTATCTTCTTGGAATTAAGTTTACCATGGTTATTGAAGAAACACCTAAAAAGGCGCTTTTTGTCGTTCGGCTCTAAAAGCCATTGGACTGAGGCCTTCGTTGTTTTTAAAAAATTTAGAAAAATGGCCAGCATCTTTATATCCTAAGCTAGTGGCGATCTCTTCATTTGTTTTATCAGAATAGAGAAATAGCCGTTTTGCTTCTAATAGAATTCGCTCGTTGATAATTGTTAACGGAGATTTTTCACCGTATTTTTTAAAAAGATTGGAAAGTGTTTTAGGGGATTTAAAGAGGAGGTCTGCATAGTCTTTGACCTTATGTAAAGTTTGAAAATGTTCTTCGACTAGTAAATTATATTGTCGAATAATATCTATTTGCGTTTTGGGCATACTTGATTCAGGTAATTCCTGTTTGATCATACGAGTGGCCAAGATGAGTAACCGCTTTAATAACGTTCTAAGCATTTCACCTTGCATATGATCTTTGATACTAAATTCCTCATCCAAGAAATCAAAAATCATATTGAATAATTTTTTCTCTTTTCCTTTTAAGGAAACAATCTGAGGCTGAGAAGATCCAAAAAATAACAGCCCGTTACAAGAGACTTGATCATCATGTGTTTGAATACAGAAAAATTCTTTATTGAAAACAAAAGAAATAATCCCTTCTATGGAAGCATCCATTTGAATGACATTCAATGGGGTACAAAAAATTACTTGATCTTTTTCAAGATTTACCTCATAACCGTCGATGGTGATTTTAGCTGCATTTTTTTTACACCATATTATTTTATAAAGTCCTTTTCTATCCAGTAATTCCAAGGAAGGCTGGCAACTGAAATCCGTCAATGTAAACAGATCTCCATCTTTAAAAGTAGTGTATTCTAATTTCATAATAAGTTTAATAAAGAAGTTGATTATCTTCAAAATTGTCTGTATAAACAGATAAGGTAACATTATTTTTTTAACGAAGGTTTTCTATATAATTAAAAAAGTGGTGGATTGTCGGGAAAAAAAAGAGTGGATGATTTAAGAGATGAAAATATCATTGATTATCAAGTAGTTGGCACCTTTCAATGATAGCTTTTCTTTAATGATAATTGTAACTTATTGATTTTCAATATGTTTAAAGATTCATTTTTTATGTTATATGAAATGTAAGCTAAACGTCATTTGTAATTTCTTTTATTAAAAATAATTTGCATATATGTAACTATTATTTTATCTTTATATCGAAACACTATCAAAATAGTTACGTACGCGTGGCTTTTTATCATTAATGCTTGACATTATGAATGCTATACATAAGGAGCAGAATGCTTTTAATTTACGAATGCTTGAAATCTTTAATTTCAATACTGGAAAAACAGAACAAGCAAATTCTTGGCTTAGCCAAGACGATGAAACAATCATCAAACTCAGATATGCGCTAAGAGCTAATAAGAAAGCGTATGGCTGTCCTAGTTGTAAAACCGGGGTAGAACTTAAAAGAGGTGCAGATGGAAGCTTTTTCTTTAGACATAACCAAAGAGAAGAAGGTGTAAAATGTGCGCTTATTGATAAATTGAGTTATACTGAACAACGGATTCAATTATATAATGCGTCAAAGGAAGCAGAAGAACATGAAAGGTTAAAGCGCTTTATTCATGACTATCTAAAGATGGATTCCAAACTTATTGGCGATCCAGAAATAGAAAAAATCGTCAAAGGAAAAGAAGCCACTTCGACTTGGAAGCGTCCGGATGTAAAATGTAATTATAATCATCAGGAGATGGTATTTGAAGTTCAAAATTCCAATACGTGGTTGAGTGATATTGTAGCGAGAGACAGTTTTTATAAAAAAGAAAAAGTCGCAATTGTTTGGATATTCAACCAATTTGATCCATTGTCGTCAGACGTTAAATTGACCCAATCAGACATTATTTATAACAATCCAGAAGTCAATGCTTTTGTTTTAGACCAAGCAGCCATGGATGCATCCCAAGCAGCCAATCGACTCATGCTTACCTGTTATTATCGAGTTCCTTCGATCAATTTTGATAAAATGAAGATAGAGATTTCTTGGGAAAGCAGCTTAGTTGCTTTAGAGGATCTTCATATTGATGCGGAGACTTTTAAGCCATACGTTTTTCCATTTTATAGAAAACTAAATGAAGCTAAACAAGAGTTGGCTGCGCAAATTCAATACGAAGGAAAACGCATTGAAAAAGAAAAAGTATACGGAAGAATCATCAAAGTTGAACGTTTTGAAGAAGCGCGAAAAGCAAAAGCATTGCAGGAGAAAAGAAAGAAAGAGGCAGCAGCTGCACAACGTAAAAAATTAGCAGCACAACGCGCCGCTGCGGAGAGACAAGACAAAAAGATAAAGCAGGAATGGATGGAAAAAGCCGCCGAAAATCGACTGGCTAAAATAGCACTCCAAAAACAGGCCGCACTCCAAAATAGTATGGAGGCTGATAAGATTGAAAATAAATATCCAAAGAATTTTAAAGATCTTACCACTGCACAATGTGTGGAACTTATCTTTAAAAATAAATATAGTCGTGATCTTTTAAACCTTAATCGTAGGCTGGTCGAATTAAAACAATTAGGTTTTAATCTTCCCGATGATATTCTTAGTATCTTAGAAAAACGTCAATCTATTTCTAAAATGGAAGGTACGTTTTCGCAAACGCAATTTCAAAGAGCGAGTGGGTATTAGAAAAATATAATTGGATGTTTTTTGATAGGTTGGTATTTTAAATTGCTTCATAATTTAAGATATCAACCTATTTG
>JALZUU010000064.1 GCA_023300665.1 Saprospiraceae bacterium
AAACGCAATCCCTTTAGTTTCAAATATCATATTTTATATTATCAATCCTTAAGGATTATTTATTCACATAATTATTCAGAATAATGAAAAAAAAGGTCAAACAAACTAAAGGAAAAACAAAAGCAACTGCTACTAAAAAAGCTGGTGTTCGCGGAAAAAAAACTGCTACAAATAAAAAAGCAAGCGCTAGAAAATCTACTGCAAGCAAAAAAGTAAGCACTAAGTTGACTGCAAATAAAAACAGTCAAACAATAACAATAGCAAAAAAGACTATAAACACTGCTGACATGATCGAAAAGCAGAAGTTAATTAATAAAGTAAGTAAAGCTGCTGGCATCTCTGTTTCGAAAGCAACTGCTGCTTATGAAACGATCTTAAAAGAAACAGCTTCCTTCCGAAAGCAATCACTCAAAACAGTTAAGGCTAAACATGAAGTAGCTGTAAGAGCGCAATCAAAGCCAACTATTAAAAGTGTAAAAGTCTCTAAAGATAAGATTGTAAAAAGCAAAAACACTGTTGAAAAGATCAAGAAAGTAGAGGTCATTAAAGAAGTGATCGTCGAAAAAATCGTTGAAATCGAAAAGATCAAAGAGGTAGAAGTGATCAAAAAAGTGAACGTACCAGTGATCAAGAAAGTTGAAAAGATCAAAAAAGTAGAGGTAATCAAAGAGGTACCGGTAGAAGTGATCAAAGAAATTGAAGTAATCAAAGAAGTAGAAGTGATCAAAGAAGTACCGGTGGAAGTGGTCAAAGAGGTAATCGTTGAAGTTGAAGTTTTCCGCGAAGTACCGGTTGAGGTCATCAAAGAAATCACCATGATCCGCGAAGTAAAAATACCAGTGGAAATCATTAAAGAAGTAGAAATTGTTAAGACCATTGAGGTTGAAGTAATCAAGGAAGTACCAATAGAAATCATTAAGGAAGTAGAAGTTGTTAAATCTATTGATTTTGGCTCACTCAAGAAAATGATGGCTAAAATGGGAACCGTTGAAGTTTCTAAAAAAGTAGTTGGTGAAACTCGAACTGCTCAAAAAGCAACCATCGTAGATCGTCGAGAAGTTGGTACAACTTCTACCCGTGGTGAAGCAACCATCAGACGTGGTAAAACTACCCTACTAACTGGTAAAGCTGCTGAAGAATCTAAGAAAAATGCTTCTTCTTCTAGATCTACCGTTAGAACTACTACAAAATCTAAGGCTAAGTCAAAAGGTAAAGCTACTAAGGTTTCTAAAGTCTCTAAAAAAACCACTAGCAAGGCTAGAGCTAGCAAAAAAGATGATCTGAAAAAGATTGAAGGTATCGGACCAAAAATTGAGCAACTCCTCAACAAAGACGGTATCCATACTTGGAAGCAATTAGCGGATGCTAAAGTTTCTCGCATCCAGAAAGTTTTAACTGCGGCTGGACCTCGTTACAAAATGCATAACCCAAGTAGCTGGCCAAAACAATCTAACCTCGCAGCTAAAGGCAAATGGAAAGAATTGGATAAACTACAAGATCAATTGAACGGCGGACGTTAATCCTCCAAAGATCATAAAACAGACTTTCTGTTTAACAAAAAAGAAGATGGTAACTCCGGTTATCATCTTTTTTTTTGTTTAAAAAATATTTTGAAGAAAGATAACTTTCAATTCCAAATCCGTTCTTTCCAATAAAGAATCCCTTATGCGTAGCGGACACTTAATTATTGATAGAATAATATAAATTCTAACATAATAGGATTTGGCTACGCAGCCTAAAAATCAAAATATCTTATCTTTGTAAAAAAGAATTTACACATACATGTCTGACGTAGAAGATTTTATCCTTCAATTTTCCGGTAACCAACAAGCCATCCTTGAATACTTCCATCAACTATTCACCAACGAACTTCAACTCACCGATAAGCTTCGTTATAAAATCCCCTTTTATTACGGTAAATCTTGGATTTGTTACCTCAATCCAAAAAAAGGAGAAAAAATCGAACTAGCCTTCCTACGTGGAAACGAACTCTCCAACGTACAAGGTCTCCTCTCAAACAAAGGCCGAAAAATGGTCAGCGGTATAGAATTTACCTCCGTAGCAGAAATCCCCACAGATGCCATCAACGAAATAATTCAAGAAGCCATCTATCTCGACGAAATAGGAAAAGTCTGAAACATTCTACTCCTTCACCTCCCTACTCTTTCTTATTTTTGATTACCTTTGGGTATACTTGATTAACGCTTGTTTAGTCATGTTCATTAGCTACAAGCTACATTAAACTCGCTGAGAAAAATTACACATCAATCGTAGTACCACCTACCTTCTATCGGTAGCATACATACTACACAAATGTCAATTTTACAGACTTACTTCATCCTTGTCGTTTCAAGAAACGCTACTTTATAACTAATTAAGTTGTCAATAGCAAAGGCTATTTACGCTTTCTTCTTCAGCTATAGAATCCGTTAAAAATTTTAAAAAACTCGAAACAAACCGTTGAGAGGAATTTTTAATTTTCCTTCCGAATTTGCGCAGACCGTGAACGACGAAGGAGTGAACAACTAAGTAAATTCGGAATTAAAGAAAATTAAAAAAACTCGAAACAAACCGTTGAGAGGAATTTTCAAATTTTCTTCCGAATTAACGCAGGAAATAAGCGACCGAAGGAAGCGTTTGACTAAGTTAATTCGGAATTAAAAAAATTTTAAAAAACTCGAAACAAACACAATATGCCTCAAGAATTCGTACACCTCCATTGCCATACCCAATACTCTTTACTTGATGGTGCTAGTGATATAGCGACCATGATGGACAAAGCCGTTGCCGATGGACAAAAAGGAGTCGCGCTAACTGATCACGGAAATATGTTCGGTGCCTTTAAATTTGTAGCAGAGGCTGCCAAACGTAATATTAAACCAATCATCGGTTGTGAATTCTATCTAGTAAAAGATCGGCATATCAAATCTTTTTCTCGTGCCAAAGGAGAAGCAGATAAACGATACCATCAGCTCATGCTTGCCAAAAATCGAACGGGTTATGAAAATCTGTGCAAACTCTGTTCTCTTGGTTTTATCGAAGGACAGTATGGTAAGTTCCCTCGAATTGATAAAGAGTTGATTTTAAAATATCATGAAGGCATCATCGCTACCAGTTGCTGTCTTGGAGCAGAAATTCCTCAACTTATTCTTAGAGGTAAATTAGAAGAAGCCGAAACCGCACTCAAATGGTGGTTGGATATTTTTGGTAAAGATTATTATATCGAACTTCAGCGCCATAGTGGCCTCGAAAATATTGACCAAACAGGTGTCAGCCAAGAAGACATCAATCAAGAATTAATCAAACTAGCTCGCAAGCATGATGTAAAAATTATTGCCACCAACGATTCACATTACGTCGAAGAAGAAGATTCGGCGCCACACGATATTTTGCTTTGTGTAAATACCAATAGTTTATTAGAAGAAGAAAAACGATTTAAATTCCCGAGTTCAGATTTTTATTTTAAAACACAAAATCAGATGTCTATTCTTTTTAAGGACATCCCTGAATCCATGGACACTACCATGGAAATTTATGATAAAGTTGATACCCTCAAACTAGAACGCGACGTATTACTGCCCGCTTATCCATTACCCGAAGGGATCAAAACTCAAGATGAATATCTTCGTCAACTTACTTATCAAGGAGCCAAAAAAAGATACGGAGTGATCACCGAAAAAATCCGCGAGCGATTAGATTTTGAATTAAAAGTTATTGCTGCCAGTGGATACCCCGGATACTTCTTGATTGTACAAGATTTTACCAGTACCGCTCGAGAGATGGGCGTAGCCGTTGGACCTGGTCGTGGATCTGCCGCCGGTTCTGCCGTGGCATACTGTACTGGAATTACCAATGTAGATCCGATCAAATACGATTTACTTTTTGAGCGATTTCTAAATCCAGAACGGGTATCTATGCCTGATATTGATATTGATTTTGATGATGTCGGTCGACAAAAAGTTATCGACTATGTAATTGATAAATACGGACAAAATCAGGTCGCTCAAATTATCACCTACGGTACGATGGCTGCCAAATCTTCTTTACGGGATGTTGGACGTGTGATGGATGTTCCACTTTCAGATGTAGATCGAGTGGCTAAAACATTTCCACTTCAACTTGGTGCGACCTTGCGCGACGTACTCGCCGAAGGTGGTATCGCTCCTAAGTTAAAAGGAAAGTTGAACTCAGAAGATATGGACAAGGCCCACCAGTTTCGAGCCTTGGCAGAAGGTCAAGATAATATCGGAAGGGTAATCCGTCAAGCAAAAAAATTAGAAGGTTCCATTCGTAATACAGGAATTCATGCTTGTGGAGTTATTATTACACCAGATGATATCACCAACTATGTTCCAGTCACCACGGCCAAAGATTCTGATCTACTGGTTTCTCAATTTGACAATAGTGTAGCGGAAGATGCAGGCTTATTAAAAATGGATTTCTTGGGTTTAAAAACCTTGACCATTATCAAAGATGCCATTAAAATTATCAATGAGACTAAAGGTATCGATATTGATCCAGATGAGATACCATTAACAGACGAAGAAACTTATGCACTTTTCCAGCGTGGTGAAACAGTTGGGATTTTCCAGTATGAGAGTGGTGGAATGCAGAAGCATATGAAAGAATTGCGGCCTACTGAATTTGCGGATTTGATTGCCATGAACGCTTTATACCGACCAGGGCCACTAGAATATATTCCCAACTTTATTGCTAGAAAGCATGGCCGAGAAAAGATCGTTTACGATTTACCGGATATGGAAGAATATCTTTCAGAAACTTACGGTATCACCGTCTATCAGGAGCAGGTGATGTTGCTTTCGCAAAAACTCGCCAACTTCACCAAGGGGGAAGCAGATATGTTGCGTAAAGCGATGGGTAAGAAAAAGAAGGCATTAATCGATAAAATGTGGCCACAGTTTGAAGAAGGCTGTAAAGCCAATGGACACGTGGGAGACGTAGTTGCAAAAATTTGGAAAGATTGGGAAGCATTTGCTTCTTATGCCTTTAACAAATCACACTCTACTTGTTATGCCTTTATTGCATTCCAAACAGCCTATCTAAAGGCCCACCACCCTGCTGCCTTTATGGCCTCGGTGTTGACACATAACAAAGGAGATATTTCTAAACTAACTTTCTTCTTACGAGAATGTAAGCGAATGGGATTGGAAGTACTTGGACCAGATGTCAACGAGTCTGTTTCTAACTTTACGGTAAATAAAGCGGGACAAATCCGTTTTGGATTGACTGCTTTAAAAGGAGTAGGTGAAGGTCCGGTAATTGATATTATCAAAGGCCGTGATGATGGACCATACAAAGATGTCTATGATTTTTTACAACGAATTAATTTTGGATCATTCAATAAAAGAGCAATGGAAAGTCTCGTACTAGCAGGTGCTTTTGACTTTTACGAAGAATTAGAACGGTATTCTTATTTTGCACCAAGCGGAAAATACGATACCTATATGGAACATCTCTTACGCTACGGTGCGGCTTACCAAAGTCAAAAATCAAATGCAGCCAATTCTTTATTTGGTGCTAGTGAAGAAGCCTTGATTCCTAAACCCAACGTACCGGACGGCGGTAGACAATGGAGCTTGGTAGAAAAATTGACAAAAGAAAAAGAGGTGGCCGGAATTTTCATCAGTGGTCATCCACTCGACGATTATTTATTGGAAGCTCAACTAGCTTCTTGTTCATTGGACAAAATTGACAGCTTTAGAGGTCGTGAAGTAAAATTAGCCGTTATTGTCATCGGAGCACAACATCGGATCAGTCGAAAAGGAACGGGTTGGGGATTGTTTGTCATCCAAGATTTTAACACCAGTTTAGAGTTTCCATTATTTAGTGAAGATTACGCCAAATTTAAACACCTTATGCAAGTAGGGGAAGTATTATTTATCACAGGCCTCTACCAAAAACGCTACAATAGCGAAGAATATCAACTCAAACTAAACAAGGTGCAACAACTCGATAGTGTCGGAAAAAATACTTCTCACTCAATTGTTCTTAAACTTTATATTGAGCAGATTGATGAAAAATTAATGTTTGGATTAGAAAAAATTTGTAAAGAATACAAAGGTAAACACAAACTCAAATTCTCGCTACTAGACAAAGCACACCAAACTAAACTCCACTTAGTAAGCGGAGATAAAAAAGTCAACATTGACAATCGTTTTGTAAAAGAGCTAGAAAAATTAGGAATAGAATATAAATTAAAATAGCATACATCTATTCAAAAAAACATCGCATCAGGAAAAACTATAATTGTAAAACAAAATACAAATAAAAAAAAGCATAAGAAAATACAATGACGAAATATTGTCAAGTACAGCATTTTAATATATCTGTTTATTATCTTTGTGAAAAATAATATTTTCAATTTATAGTACAAACAATGAATAGGCTCGAACTCACAATTATTCATGCTTATCTCTTAATTCTATTTCAGAATTTTTATACTTACCATATCCTTTAGCGGTAACTGTCCTAATAAAAACCCTCAATTTTTAAATTGAGGAAAACTTAATTCCAATAAATTAGATTTCTTTTTCTTGGATACTTTATAAAAAAAAATTAAATTTTCTACTCTTGTCTCCTTTGAGACATCTTTCTAAGAGGCTGAAAATCAATTGATTATAAAGCATCTTGTCTCCTTAGATACATATGTGATTATATTTTCAATAATTTCTGAAAGTACTGGCAACCTTAACTAGCCTTATATAGGTATTGGTTATGAAGCTTTCAAAGAAAAATATAAAATTACTTACGCTTAATAATTACCAAAACTAAATTGCTAGCAACCATAACCAAAAAAAAACAACAATTTCCAAAAGCTGACACAACAATTTCCAAAAGCACACACACCTATTAATCGATTATTTTTTTAAAAAACTATGACTAACTAAAACAATAAGCTACAACATGAGAATTGTAAAATTAAAAAAACAATTACAAAGACTCACACTGCTGAATTATCGAACTGCCTATTACTGAATCATCGAACAGGCTAATACCGAATTATCGACCTACACGCTACCCGAAACTTAAAGAAAACAATTAATTAAACTAATTACAATTACCCTCTAGTCTTCTTAAACTTTAAGATTTAATCTATCAACCTAATGTTGATAAAAATGGTGTTGACCAACAACACCCTGGAATATCTTTGCAATTTTTAAAAGAAATAGGGTCTTTATTTTTTAACAATTATCATTAAAATGAAAAAAATATCAATCTCAATTTTGAGCGTGTTTTTTGCACTATTTAGTGTGCAATCGTATGCTCAAGATAACGCGACGTATAAAATTACGTTTGACGCGGCTTGGAGTGAACTAACGCATCCAGCCGACTTCCCCGGAAGTGAACCAAACATCGCAAGATGGTCTCCTGTAGCAGGGATGACCCATGATGCATCCGTTCAATTATTTGAAGAAGGAACGATTGCTAGCCAAGGTATCGTGAATATTTCTCAAACTGGTTCTAGACAACCTTTAGATGCAGAAATCGCAGCACTTATCAACGCAGGTAGCGCTCAAACTTATATCGAAAGTGGTACGCGAGTACGACCTTCACCAGATACTATCTCTACACTTTTTAGTGCTTCTACAACTCATCCTTATTTAAGTTTAGCATCTATGATTGCGCCAAGTCCTGACTGGTTTGTTGGGTTTAACAACTTAAACTTAGTAGAAAATGGAGAATTTATTGAAAGTAGAATTATCCAATTTAACCCTTATGATTCAGGTTCTGATTCAGGGGTTTCTTTTGCTTCTGATAATCTAGATACGCAACCAAGAGAAAATATCTTTGAAATCACAGATGGTCTTTTGGCAAATGATAATGGAGACATTAACAGCCTGGGTATTTGGAGAATTGAAAGAGTCGATGCGAATAGCACCTGTGATGTAAATGGTGGTTCTTTAGCAGGTGGCCCTTTCCAATTTGTAGTAGATGGCAACGCTGATAATATTCCAGCTACCGCTATCTCTGTTTCTGACGTTTCTGGTGCTAACAACCAGTGGGTTGTTACAGACGAACGAGGATATATCTTAGGATTACCTCCTACACCTTCTGCTGTAAACTTTGACAATGCGGGTACTGGTCTTTGCTTTTTATACCACCTTTCTTACGAAAATGGTTTGGAAGGTTTAGCTGTTGGTAATAATATCGAAGGTTTCCGTGGTTGTTTCAACCTATCTAACAGTACTTATATCAATCGGGTAGATCCTGTAAATGCTGGTCCTGCTGTCGGTGCTGTTTTCGCTATGACCAATGGTGAAGGTCAAGTTCCTGGTAACGTTCAAGGTCCTAACTCAGTAGTTGCTTACGGGCAAGCTGCAGATGGTACTTTATCCTTAATCGGTACTTACCCAACGGGTGGTATGGGTGGAGATTATGATGGTGGTGAAGGACTTGATCCACTTATCTCTGCTTACGCAATTACAAAAACAGTTGATAATCGTTTCGTTCTTGCAGTTAACGCGGGTAGTAACACCGTTACTTCTATGAGCGTTAATGATGACTTTTCTTTAACCGTAATTGATACAGAAGATACACAAGATATCGGACCTAACTCTATCGCTCACAAGCCTTCTACTATGGCGGGTGTGAATGGTTTAGTGTATGTTTCTAACATTACACGTCCTGAATTCTTAGCTCAAGGAGAGCCTGCTCAGCAAGGTAGTATCATTGGATACCGACTAATGGATGATGGTTCTTTAGAGCCAGTTGCTAACTCTCAAAGAGATCTAGCTAACCGTCCTTCTGCTGTTCAATTTTCTCCAAACGGTGA
>JALZUU010000065.1 GCA_023300665.1 Saprospiraceae bacterium
TCGTGAGATCGATTGTAAGCAACGATCTCCATGTTAGGAAGGGTTAGATGACCCCTGTGTTTCTGGAGTTTCGGAGTTTTCACACAGCCTCGGCCAATAGCAGGCATTAGTTGGAAGTAAGCGAATGTCAGCTTACCTGGGTTTGTTTCTCTCATGCTATAGTTTATTAGAATGAGAACTGGGTCGCCGTCGTTATTTTACCCCTTGCCAACGTGGGTTCATAATCGATAGTTCTCCACTAGCCAGTTTAGCTTGTCCAAAACAAATTAGACACTAACCTATAAATTATCAATGAAACAATATCAAATACGTGAGATCGCGTTCTGTCTCAATGGAAGAGCTGATCCTAAGAACTACGAGATATTAAAGAGTGTTTTTAGCCCTATGGATGCTGATCCTGCTTTTAGGCCAGAATATATTAGAAATGCAGAAAGAAGGCATGACCCGTATGGCCCAGAGTCATTAAGCGGTGAGCGTTTACAGAATGTAGAGCGCTGGGGAACGCAGATTAGTCGTAAGAAAACAGTAAGATATTCTGGCGATTTAACCTTTGAGCCTGAACCATGTCTCTATATAAAATTTCATCGTTCCATTTCTAATAAGAACAAAGAGAAGGTGTTTCAATGGTCTGACAGTGTTGTCAATGCATATAGACCTGACGCTGGTACACTGACAATAGTCCCGTACTTACCAGACGAAATCACCGAAAAAAACACAAAGCTTCGACAAGCGTTCAGTGGCAGCTTTCTTTCGCAAGGTACTTACCCAAGGTATGGGCCAAAACTAGGCATGTACACATGGCTTAGCCGGCTACACGTTGAAGCAATAGGGCTAAAAAACCTAAAATCCACACCGCTACTTACCGTAGAAGAAAATGATCATGGCGGAGTAAAACTCATTCTTGGGGAAAGTCAACGCCCATGGGAAACGGACTTACAAACATGGGTTAATAGCTGGCATACCGCTATGGATCACCTACGCAATTTTCATGTCTTTGCAAACCCGAAAGTAAATGATCTAACAATAGATGTTTATCGCAGTAAAAACTGCCTCACTCTGAGAACCGATGGCCGCGTTAGAGATATTTCGAGTTATTTAGCACCTGAGGACATAGGAAAGTCTGCAACGATAAAACCACTACCAACTGATGAACTCATTGAGTCATTGCTAAACAACGATCAAGAAAAGAGTAGAGCGGCGTTCAACACCTTATTCGAGCAGGCGTGTGATCAGATGGATTTCGCTCCGTTTTTACCTGATCCAGCCACTATTAACAACACTGGTACACAAAGTAGGGTTACCAATCTCTTAGTAATGTGCCACATGAATGAAAATAGATTCGAAGATTTCCTGGCAGCTTTGAAGTATCGGCCGCACGAATCCAATATGCTCGCATGGGGTTCTGATGTACCTGTCCGTGCGCCGCAGTTCATTAGTCGCTTGATGCCTATCGTTATTGAGGAGCTTTCCAGTAGTGACCCACAAAGTGTAAAGTCAGCGGGAGCCGTGATTTCTAAGTGGGGGACGTTAAACACTATTGATCTTTGGGCATACTCTGATCAAATTCTACCTCTTGTTGGCAAAGATGAAGGTGTCGTGTCGGGGTTAGCAGGCACCTACCTTATGTCTGAACAAGAGACTCCTCTTAAAGAGGCCTCCAAACTACTCGATTCGAAGGAAGCCAGTTTACGTAAAGGAGCAGCTAGACTATTAGCTCACCTGGCGATTGGTCAGGGGCGATTCTCCGACTTGTTGCCCCTTGTATCGCACTCCAACGCCTCAGTTCGAACTGGAACTTCTGGAGCGATTACTGATTCCTTGAAAAGCAGTAAGCGAGATGTAAATGGCGATGACTTCATGGCACTTATAGTTTCCTTGAGAGATCGAAGGGGTCGTGAAACTATCGCTAATGCAGTTACAGCGGGCATCGCGAGTGGTTTCAAGCCTACCCCTAAAGTAAGAGCGATAAAAAAATTACTTGAATCCAATAAAGCAGAAGACAGAGCTACTGGGGCTGAAGATGCATGTCGTATGGTGGGTGATATGCACGACTGTCGTACGTTAGCAACACTAATAGCGCAGGCCCTATTCGACGAGGATGAAAATGTGCGTGAAGCAGCCGCTCATGCTATACGCATCATTGCAGATATTCAAAGTCCGATTGATGTGGTTCAGGCTACTTTACCCTGCGTTCATGGTGCCCTGAAGAATGCTGACGGGGATGCCAAAAGGTCTCTAGAGTATGCGAGTGATACACTAGAGCAGGCTCAGCAAGTGTCTTTATCCGACTTCTAGAACTAACTGTTGTCGGCTCAGGTACGCTGGATATAAATCTTTGCAAAAGTAGATGCCTCTACAAAGCTGACATACATCTTAGCCATACGAATGCCCGAAATGGGCACTTTCTTGACGATGGGAAGCCGCTTGAAGATCGGAACGAGTTGTCACCCTTTTGGGTGATAGAGAATGAATGTTGACCGGCAACTCCCGGCCGAGGTTGTGTGAAAACTCCGAAACTCCAGAAACACAGGGGTCATCTAACCCTTCCTAACATGGAGATCGTTGCTTACAATCGATCTCACAAG
>JALZUU010000066.1 GCA_023300665.1 Saprospiraceae bacterium
ATAGAGAATTTAGTTTTAACGGCAAAAGCGGGTGAATCTGCTTTTGGTACCTTTTTAAAATTTGACACGGTCACCTTATTTCCTATTGATCTTAGTTTGGTAAAAAAAGAATTATTAAACGAAGCTGAAGTTACTTGGCTAAATGATTATCATCAATTGGTATTTGCGGAATTAAGTCCTTTATTAAAGGCGGAAGAGGTAGATTGGTTAAAAACAAAGTGTGCGCCGCTAACGATTTGATTTACGTACAAGTAAACGTTTCTTTGCTTGTTAGCTATATTTTCCTTTATTTTGTGAAAAAATCAATAAAATGAGTGAAGAAATTCAAAACGCAGGACTGAAGGGCAAAGCTCTCGCCGCTATCGTAATCGCATTTATCTTATTTATTTCCCTTTGGAGATATGTATATCGTACCAACATGGTAATGGAATTTCCATACTAGACTTATTCTACAAAACGAAAAACACAAAAGGGCTGCCTACTGAAAAGTAGGTAGCCCTTTTTTTAAAGAATATTAAAGACTTAAGTGAATCAGTGTTTAAAAGCTGGTTATTAATTAATAGATCATTTCAATTACTGATTCATATGATTTATTAAATATCTTCCTCTTCAACTTCTTCAACAGTTTCTGACATTTCGAAAAGTGGTCCTACATCTGCCAATAAAACAAACTCAGTGCGACGATTCATCGCTCGGATTTCTTCTGAATCATTTTCATCTTGAAATTTAGGCATGGTGTCTCCTCGTCCGGCAGCTGTAAGTTGTGTTGGATTAACGCCCAACTTTACGAGTTCTGCTACTACACCATTGGCACGAGCCGTACTTAATTCTTTATTATCGCGGAATTTAGCACCTTTCTTCATCGGTACGTTATCAGTATGACCTTCTACGAGTAGTTTTACTCTTGGATTTTGTTTGAGCTTTTCTGCCAAATCATTTAAAATCATTTTACTGTCTTGATCGACCCGAGTAGAACCACTACGGAAACGAACAGGCGACGGTGTGTTTACTAACAAGCCATTATCTCCACTGCTTATATCAAAGCCTCCTTTTCGGTAAACGTCAAAAGTCGCACTTACTTTTTCTTGTACCATGGTCAGCTGTGAATCTCTAACAGCTATGGTAGCTTCCATTTCTTCTAATGATTCTTTAGCAGTCATTAGTTCTTCATTAGCAGCAGAAATTTCGTCGGAGAGTTCACTCGTCTTTTGCTTCATTACATTATTCAATTCCTCTTTTGCTGATTTTAAAGTAGCGACATTAGTTTCGAGTTTTTTTACCTTCTCTTGATTTTCGGCTAAGATCTGATCGATCGTTGTTGTTTTATCATTCATCAATTGCTCGAATTTCTTTTTAGAAACACAAGAAGAAAGAAGACAGCCGACGGCCATACACATTAGTAGTGATTGAATAAGTTTTCTCATTTTAGTAAATTTAGTAAGATCAAAATTAATTTGGTGCACCACCGATGAGTGCATTGATAAAAAGTAATTAGTTATTTGTTTGTTGGAAAGTTTGTGGGACGGATTGTAATAGTTTATTGTAGGTAGGCCGTAGTACAATAATACTTGATAGAGTTATAAAAAAGAAGAAAATTTACTAACAGTACAATGTTTATATTTAAACAAATTTTAATGTATTTTGTGGATAACTATTTTTATATCCTTACAAAATTTTATCAATCAAAAACACACAAAACACTATTAATCAGCTATTTATAAAATTAAATACAAAAGAGAAAGGTGAAATAAAGTTATCAACATTTTTGAGTTATCAACATTCCCAAAAAAATATCCACATTTTGGATTTTAGCTATAAACAGAAGCGATTAGCCTACGTCCATTGGCTCGATTCCGAAATTCACAAAGATAAATCCCTTGCCAAGTTCCTAGATTTAGTTGATGATTGGTAATTGGAATTTGAATACTATGACCAATTAAGGCAGCTTTAATGTGTGCTGGCATATCGTCTGGACCTTCCATCGTATGAGTAAGATAGGGTAGATTTTCGGGTACTAGATTATTGAAAATATTTTCAAAATCCACTCTTACAGAAGGGTCTGCATTTTCATTGATGGTGATTCCTGCTGAGGTATGTTGAATAAAAAGATGGACAAATCCAGTCTCTGGTAGTGCTCCAAGATGGGTTAAAACTTCACGAGTAATCAAATGATATCCACGAGCGTAGGCTGGTAATTGAATATTGGTTTGCGTAACCATCTTAGGAAGTTTTGAGTTTATTGGTTATTAAGATTGAGTTGATCTTATTCACTCAAAAGCAAATCTATGTTAAAGATAAACACTACACCAGTTAGCTTATTATCTCGAAATCGGTGGGCATTTTAGGCTACCAAAATAGTATACAATTCCAACTCCTAATGTAGCATAACTATCATTTTTTCGGCCATTACCACGTTGTCGTCCCTCTTGCGCAATAGAGACACCTTCTTCGCCAATGGAGCGATCAGAAAGGGCTACAGCAATATCTCCTCGTAGACTTTCAAGGTCATTAAAATCAGGATAAACCCCACTAACATCATCCAAAAAGTCCGTAAATATTTTACGGCCACTAAGTTGAATATTGACACTCCAACGGTAGCTTAAGTCTATTTTAAAACCCACTCCATAATTAAGTCCTCCCGAAACGGTAGAATACTCTTCTCCTCTAAACTGTCCTTCCGTACCAAAGGCGCGTAGCTCATAAGTTACACCATCTAGTTCAGTGGTAGGATCATATTGAAAAATAGAAAAACCAGCAAAAAGGTAAGGCGTAAAAAACTCATCACTAGAACCGTGGACGTAGTTGAGGAAGTTAAATTCAAAATTAAAACTACCATCCCAAACATCAGAACGGAAGCTCAGATTCCGAGTACGTTCAAAGGTATTATCTGAATTAGCATCTGTTCCAGCTACTCGCAGGTAATTGCCAGTAAGTTTCATACTTATTCTTGTATTAAAATTATACCGTGCAATGACTCCGGCAGCCAAACCCGCTTCTTGGAGACTAAAAGTAGTATTCAGATCTCCAAAATAATTGGATGTACCAATCCATCCTCCTAGTTCCCAACCTTCCTGAGCAGAAAGATTTGATCCAAAAAGGAAAAACGCAAAAAGCAAACAAAGATTTTTCACTGGGATATCGATTTAGTTCATGAAGGTATTATACTTCTGATTAAGAAGTTTTTGTAAATATTGGCAGGGTATAATTATAAGTGCAAAGTTAATATAAAACGTCTTATTATAAAAACAATTAACACAACCTATCTAAAACGGCCAATTATGGTGGTTTGGTATGCTTTTTCAAAGAAATGGTGCGAATATAGGAATAAGCCAAAATATAGGCCAAAAAGCAATCTAAGTGTATAGATAGTTCCACTATAATATACGATAGCTCTTCTAAAAGAGCTCTATCCAATCAAAAAAATCGCTGGTCTCTTATGCAAATCCGGCAACTCCGCTTTTTTCCATGCTTTGATCGTTTGCGTTTTGATATATTCAGTAGGTAAAGTCAGATCGGCAGCGATACAGAATTGAGTGTTAGGAGCTAGTTGTTGGAGGGCTGCTTCTAAGACTCCTCGATTGCGATAAGGTGCTTCGATAAAAAGTTGGGTTTGGCCTTGCTTTTTGGCCGTGGCTTCTAAGCGTTTTAATGCATTGGCTAGCTCTGGTCTTTTAGCTGGAAGGTAACCTCGAAAAGCAAAGTTTTGTCCATTGAGGCCGGAGGCCATCAAAGCCAATAAAATTGAAGAAGGTCCAACGAGGGGAATGACTTGCATTCCTTTTTGATGTGCATACTTTACAACAAGTGCTCCTGGATCTGCCACTCCGGGACAACCTGCTTCAGATAATACTCCTATATCTTTTCCTGTTTTTAGTGCTGCCTGAAAAGCTTGATGGGCCGCTTGTGAATCATGTTTATCTAACTCAAATATTTCTAATTCAGAAATCGGTAAACGAGGTTGCATCGCCTTGATAAAATGCCGAGCAGTCTTGGCTCTTTCCACAATAAATACTTCCAATTCTCGAATATGCGTTCCTACCATTTCCGGTAAGGTTTGTAAGCTGTCTGGTCCAAGCGGACAAGGGATGAGGTATAGTTTGGGCATTTTGAGTTTTGAGTTTTGAGTTTTGAGTTTTGAGTTTTGAGTTTTGAGTTTTGAGTTTTGAGTTT
>JALZUU010000067.1 GCA_023300665.1 Saprospiraceae bacterium
GTCGCACCCAATCCTTTCAGTGCATTAAAATAACGTTCACTTTGCATTGGATAAGTACCTGAATTATTATCTGCTTGTCCATGTACTAATAATAAAGGTGTCTTCATTTTTTCGGCATGCATAAATGGAGACATCGTATTATACACCTCTGGTGCTTCCCAATAATTTCTTTCTTCAGATTGAAACCCAAATGGGGTCAAGGTTCGGTTATAGGCACCTGATCTAGCAATTCCGGCAGCGAAGAGATCACAGTGACTCAACAAATTTGCTGTCATAAAAGCACCATAAGAATGGCCACCAACACCAACTTTTGTTCGATCAATATATCCTCTTTTATCCACCGCATCAATGGCTGCTTTGGCATTCGCTACCAACTGTTCTCTAAAAGTATCGTTGGGCTTTTCATCTCCTTCTCCTACAATCGGAAAAGCCGCATCATCCAAAACCACGTATCCACGATTGACCCAATAAATTGGAGAACCATACCAAGGATAGGTAAACTCATTAGACGAAGCAGTCACTTGACCTGCACTTGATTTGTCTTTATATTCACGCGGATATGCCCACATCAACATCGGCATTTTTTCTTTCTTATCCTTGTCATATCCAACCGGTAAATACAGCGTGGCACTAAGATCTAATCCATCGGCTCTCTTGTAAGTAATTACTTCTTTGTGAACATCTTGGATCGCTTCGAATGGATTTTCAAATGAAGTAACTTCTGTTAAAGTTCCTGTTTTTAGATCTCTGAAAAAGTAGTTAGGAAACTTATTTTTAGATTCTAATCTAGTCAAAATTTTCCCTGCTTTCATATCTACCGCACTTACCAAAGATTCTAACATTTCATCCCCCTTGGCTTGATAGATACGTTCTGTTTTACCTGTTTTATAATTGTATTTATCAACAAAAGGTAATTTTCCAGCATCAGAAAATCCATCTCCTAATAGATGCATTTCATTTCCATCTACCTCCAAAGTAGAGATTCCATATTGGTTTTTCTTCGTTACAAAACGTCCTGGATTACTATATCTGTCTTGGTAATTTCGTTCATTAAAAAGTAACGGTTTTTTATGCTCATCACTTGGATTAAAAATCGAAGTTCTAAGGGTTCTCGTATTCCACCAGTAATCATAACTGATGGCCACCTCATCGGTTCCCCATTCAATACCACTAAATCGTAATTTTGTTTTTGTCAATAATTTTTTTGTTTGGCTAAATGGAGCGTCCAACTGATAGACCGCGTCCCGAAAAGGAACTTCATTTTTAGGATCACCACCATCCAATGCTTCTGCCCAGTACAAGGTGGCAGGTTTGTCTGATCTCCAACTCATATTACGTGGCCCGGTTCTTCTAGCCATAAATCCTTTCGGTAAATCTTCGATTAAAGGAACCTCTAATACTGTTTTTACCTTTTTAGCATTGGCGTCATAAATGGTTACCGAGCTTGGAAATCTATTATATGGAACGAGATAAGAAAATGGTTTTTTAATTATTCCGACCATCACATTTTTACCATCTGGAGAAACATCAATCTCTGTATACATATCTGCTTCCATCCATTTTGTTGCTTTTCCTGAAAGATTCACCTTCCAAATTTCTGAGGTAGCTAATTGAATAAAATTATCTTCGTCTACTGGATTTTTCAATAAATCTTGGTAGGTACGATTCTGTGCTTTTTTGCCACCATCGTTGACCGAAATAGTTGGTCCGGTTGGTACCGAGGTTTTATTATCTATTAATGGTTTGCGATTAGCTGGTAATTTGGTGTACAAAATCGTCTGATCATCTAACCAACTAATGGCCGAATTCATATTGGCACTAACGACGGCATCCGTCAATCGAGATGCTTTTTTCTGATCAACATCCAAGACCCATAATTCAACACCCGTGCTTACGGTATTTGTGAAGGCCATATATTTTTGATCTGCCGACCAAGTCCAATTGGTCATTCGAGCATTTTTAGGTAATCCTGAAACACCTTCTTCTTGTTTAGTAGCCATGTCAAACACTTTTATATCATAACGATATCTTGCTCTACTTGAAATATTGGTTTTCGGATTGATTCGCAAACCTGCTAATCTCATTTCCGTTTCAGATAATTCTTCAATACTTTTAAATGCTTGACGATACAGTAAGAGCGCCTTGGTTCCCTTCGCATTAATCCGCATCAAAGGAGCTGGAGAAGCATCTGCTAATACACTAATGTCTTTATGCGGCGTCTGATATTGAAGATCAACTTGGGCAATGAGGAATAAAGGGAAGATTAGTAATAGTAGAATGATTATTTTTTTCATAGAAAAGGTGTTTTGGTTTTTATTAAAAATGGTTAAATAATTAATAGTGCGGTAACTTTTAGATAATAAATACAATACACATTTTTTGCTAGTTGGCTTCCCTCTATCGTATTTTACGTAAAAGGGAATCTAACTAGCCAACAGGCCAACTAGCGGTATTTTTAGCTTATCACACATAAATTAAAAAGTTACCGTACCATTAATAATAATGGTATTAATATTAGCTCTAAGATAATAAATTGGTGGTTATTAAATGTTAATTTTTGGCTTATGAACTACAACTCAACATCGAACAACCTACCTTATGTCTCGCCCACTCAGGTCGTTTGGCAAACCATTTTTCAGATTCGGGTTGTTCGGCATAAGGCTGCTTTAGTAGTTGATACAGTTCGTCGATTAGATCATAGTTTCCTTCGTTGGCTTGATCGATGGCGAGTTGAGACATATAATTACGGAGGACGTATTTGGGATTGACGGTATTCATGGCTGCGTGGCGAGTAGCTTCGGTGCTAGTTTCACGACTCAGGCGATTGGCGTATTCTTTGGCCCAGTCATTCCACTTTTCTTTGACCGCTGGTGTCAAAACTTCCTGTTCGTAAAAAGCTGGTTGAATTAAATTTAAAAAGTAAGCCTCATCTTCTGCGAATTTAGTACTTGAAAATTGACCTAATAACCGAAAGAAAATGGTCATATCTGTTTCAATCAATTGCAGGGTTTCTTCTAGTTTTTTAATAAGATTCCAGTCTTCATTTTCGGCGATTGCCAGTCCTAATTTTTTTCGCATCATCGCTGGATATTCGACGGCATAGTTTTCTCGAAATTCATTTAGAGCAGTTTCAAGAGGTTCGGTTGCTTCCACCAACGGATATAAAGCGTTGGCCAATTGATATAAATTCCAATGTGCCATTTGTGCTTGTTGTCCATATTGATACCGCTTGTTTTGTCGATCCGTGGTGTTGGGCGTCCAACCGGGTTCGTAGCCTTCGAGCCAACCATAAGGACCATAATCAATTGTCAAACCAAGGATCGACATATTATCTGTGTTCATCACCCCGTGTACAAAACCTACACGTTGCCAATCCATAATCATCGTCAAAGTACGACGGCCTACTTGCCGAAGAAACTCGACATAGGCGTCAGCCGTTCCCAATTTTATTTCAGGATAAAAATATTTAATCGTAAAATCTGTGAGCTTCCGCAAATTTTCAACATCACCTCTACTTGCCAATATTTCAAAATTTCCAAACCGAATAAACGCAGGCGCCATCCGACAAACCACTGCTCCTTTCTCATACGCTGAATTTCCATTATACAACATATCTCGCATCACTTGATCACCTGTTTCCACCAAAGAAAGCGACCTCGTCGTAGGCACTCCCAGATGATACATCGCTTCACTACATAGATGTTCTCGGATGGAGGAACGCAATACCGCTAGTCCATCAGCCGTCCGAGAATAAGGAGTTTCTCCCGATCCCTTTAGTTGCAAAGCCCAAGTGATTCCATCGTGTTCTATTTCTCCGATATTGATAGCTCGTCCGTCTCCGAGTTGGCCTGCCCAGTGTCCGAACTGATGTCCACCATAGCACATGGCATAAGGATCGGTTCCATCTATTTTTTTAGTACCAGAAAAAATCTCTAAAAAATCTTTGGAGGTAAGATCTTCTGCGGAGAGTCCCAGTAAGTCAGCAGCCTCTCGGGAAGCATGTACCAAAGTAGGATTTCCAGGAACGCGTGGTGTAGCGTAAGAATAGCAAGCGCCTTTTACTTGGCGTCGGCTTTGGGTACGTTCTGGGTCGGCAGGAAGTTCGTTATAGAAACGGTCGTTTATTTTTAAAGGGCGCATAGTATTTTATCTTTGAGAATCGAATATTTATAACAAGTCGTGATTGAATTGGTTCGATAAGTTCAGCAAAGATACGAAGGTAAAATAAAATTTTTCAAGTGTAAATTCAACTTCAAGCGAAAAATCAAATTTCTCTTTTAAAAGTGTCCGGTAAAAGTGAACCTCCTCATAAATTAGAAAAAGAATTATTTTATTCTTTCCTAAATTCAATAAAAGAAGACCAATGATGACCTCTTAAAGCAAATCTTAACTCCTTCTAAATAAAAACAAAAAAATATGTAGAATTAAATATGAAAACATTTTGTTTTCAGTAAAATATGCTTTAACTTTACATCATCGCGCAGAATATTCTTGTGGGGAATATTGTACCGCGTTTCTAACCGATGAATGGAAACAAGTTCTTCCTTTTCAAAACCGGGCAAGTCTCCGAAAATTTCATTTTTTTTATTTTTTTAGGACAATTCATGAGTTGTCAACCTGAAACCTAAATAGGGTTTTCAGAATTATCGGGTGGCCATTGGTCACTGGAATTTAGTCAGGAAAACAACCAAGGCTGGACTGGCGAAGCCGTGCATGGAACGACTTCAAAAGGGGGGATGGTATTCGGTACCTCGCGGAGGGTGGGAAAGCCCGCCCGCGGGCTTTTTCTGTCTTAAAGTCAGTCATTTCTTCCATGTTTTCTATCGCTTTAGTCCAACAAGTAAACAATATTATATTACTTCGATTGATCAAATTCACACTTCTCGGACTAATGAAATAGTGTAGATTAAGACTTAGGATTTATACCAGCTCGTAATAATTTGTCATTAATAACAGTCAGTTCTAACTTTCTAGAATCTGATTAATCCTTCGTTATTTTTTTATTAACTTCGCTATTCAGAATAGAGGTTAATTCAAAAAAATAAGAAATTGGAAAAACAAACTTTACGAATCGGAATGGCGCAGATGTCTCCTATCTGGCTCCATAAATTACAAACCATTGAAAAAATAAAGGTATTTATCGAACAAGGCGGAAAAGAGGAATGCGACCTCTTAGTCTTTGGAGAAGGAATCCTACCTGGGTATCCTTTTTGGTTGTCTATGACGGATGGTGCTACCTTTGAATCTCAAGTACAAAAAGAACTCCACGCTCATTATATGCGCAATGCAGTAGAGATTGAATCGGGAGATTTAGAGGATATTTGTACGCTGGCCAAAGAATATAAAATGGCTATTTATCTCGGCATGATCGAACGAGGAAAAGACCGTGGCAATCATAGTCTTTACTGTACGCTTGCCTACATCGACAAAGATGGAATCTTACAAACCACCCATCGAAAATTGCAACCCACTTACGAAGAGCGACTCACTTGGGCACCTGGCGATGGACATGGATTACGCGTTCATGAACTGGAAGGCTTTACAGTTGGTGGTCTAAACTGTTGGGAAAACTGGATGCCACTTTCTCGTACGGCACTCTACGGAATGGGTGAAAATTTACATATCGCTGTTTGGCCTGGCTCGGTTCGAAATACCGAAGACATCACCAGATTTATTGCCATGGAAAGTCGGTCGTTTGTGGTCTCCGTTTCTGGTTTGATGCGTACCGTAGATTTTCCAGACCATACACCACATCTAAATAAAATTTTAGGGAATGCTCCTACCATTATCGCCAATGGTGGCTCCTGTATTGCCGGACCGGATGGTAAATGGATCATTGAACCGATCGCAGATAAAGAAGGGGTGATCATCGGAGAGATCAATCTTAATCGTGTTTTTGAAGCTAGACAAAACTTCGATCCTACGGGACATTATTCCAGACCGGATGTGACGAGATT
>JALZUU010000068.1 GCA_023300665.1 Saprospiraceae bacterium
ATCTGGTGGATTATCTTTGATTCGTACAGGTGGTCCAACAAGTGGTAGCAGCTTAACTGCTAATACTTATACGGTAAATTATCGAGCAACAGATAACTGTGGAAATTCTGAAAATTGTAGTTTTAATATCATTGTAGCACCTGCTAATACAACCCCACCAAGCGACTACTGTACATCCAATGCTAGCCAACCGTGGCAAGAATGGATCACTGGTATAGAACTTGGGACCATTGATAATCCTTCTGACAAATGCGGTCCTGTGGCATGTGGTTACACCGATTTTACGAATATTTCTACTAATTTAAGCAAAGGAAGTAGTCATAATATTAAATTGACACCAGGACTTAGTTGGAGCGGATACCAAACAGATCTTTTCTGGCGGGTATGGATTGACTTAAATGGAGATGGAGATTTTAGTGATGCAGACGAGCGGGTTTTACAAGCCAATCCTGGTAACCAGATATTTAATGGAACGATTAATATTCCCAATGGAGCGACCAATGGAACAACCCGTATGCGTGTGAGTGTTAAACAAGGAAGCTACCCTACTACTTGTGATTCATTTTCAAAAGGGGAAGTGGAAGATTATACCATCAATATTACTGAAAATAATCCAACACCTCCAAGTGATTATTGCGAATCAAAAGCAGATCAACCTTGGCATGAATGGATCAGTCGAGTGAGCGTTGGATCTATCAATAATGCTAGTGATAAATGTGGCCCTTCCGTTTGTGGTTATTTAGACTTTACAGGAATATCCACTAATCTTACTGCTGGTTCTAATCCAAGTATTACGCTAACTCCTGGATTGAGTTATGTTGGCTATCAACCAGATCTTTACTGGCGTGTTTGGATTGACTTAAATGGAGATGGAGACTTTACTGATAATGGAGAAAGGGTTTTTCAGGCTTTTGATAATAGTGGAACGCCAGTAAACGGAAACCTCAATATACCTTCCGCTGCCAACAACGGTACAACCAGAATGCGGATCAGTGTCAGTGGTAGTAATTTCGTTGGTTCTTGTGGCGATTTTATTAAAGGGGAAGTGGAAGATTATACAGTCGTCATCAATGGTGGCAGTGGCGCTACTGGCATTTATGTTTCACCTGATCAAGAATTATTATTTCTTCGAGGTGCAACCGATTCTGATGGGATCCAACTAAACTGGACGACCAATACAGAATATAAAAATGATTTCTTTGCCATTGGTCGATCTTATGACGGAGAAAATTTTACCGCTATTGAACAGAAAGATGCATATGGTATTGAAACCACCAATGCTACTCAATATCAGACCTATGATTACGAACGACTATCTGTTGGAGTTGTTTATTACCAAGTAAAAGCAATTCACCTAAATGGAGAACCTACCTATTCAAATATTATCGAGATTGACCATCAAAAATTAGACGGAGACTTGGTCTTATTTCCAAATCCAGCTAACAATGAGGTTCGAGTTGATTTATCTAAATATGCTGGAAAATCAGCAATGATCCAAATTCATAATGCCTTTGGTCAACAGGTAATATTTAAATCAGTTGATGAATTAACAAATCAACCATTACGGTTTAATTTAGGTCATCTACCTGAAGGTACTTATGCAGTAAGTGCAAAAATTGAGGATCAAAAATTATTGAGTAAAATGTTGGTAGTGATAAAAGAATAGTTTTTTTAATGTTTTAGATTTATAGTTGTTGAATCGATGAGTTGTTCTCAAACGATTCAACAACTCTTTTTTTTGACATACGCGGTATTCAATACGAGCTATTAAGTAAATTTTGAATTACAACATTGGCGTATCTTGTAGTTTTTGCCAGAGCATTAGCGTTTCTTTAGCTTCTCGTACATCATGTACGCGTAAGATTTTTGCGTTATTTTCTAAGGCGGCGAAATGCAGAGCAGTGGTTCCATTCAAGGCTGTTTCAGGAGTTACGCCCAAAAATTTATGTATCATTGATTTACGAGAAAGACCAATCAAAATAGGTACTTCTAAAATTCGAAAAGAGGATAGATTCTTTAGTAGTTCATAATTATGATCTACTGTTTTACCAAAACCAAATCCAGGATCAATCACAATATCTTTTACTTCTAAATCCCTTAATTCTCCCATCTTTTTTATTAAAAAATCTAGTACTGTAGTCACTACATGACCATCGTAGTTAATAGACTTTTGCATATTTTCTGGGATGCCTTTGATATGCATCAGAATGTAGGGACAGTTAATCTCTCCAACCGTTTTAAACATATCCGGATCAATGGTTCCAGCGGAGACATCATTGATAATGGATGCTCCAGCGCCAATGGTTTGTCGTGCTACATCCGCCCGTACGGTGTCAATAGAGATGATGGTTTTTGGATATTCTTTTAGAATGGCTTTGATGGCGGGTAATACCCGATTTAATTCTTCTTCTATCGGAATCAATTTTGCCCCTGGTCGAGAAGACATTCCCCCAATATCAATAATATCTGCTCCTTCTGATAGCATTTTTTCTACTTGAATAAGCAGCGCTTTTTCGGTTTGATAACGACCACCATCAAAAAAAGAATCAGGGGTAATATTGAGAATTCCCATAATTTTTGGTCGTGCTAGATCGAGTAATTGACCTTGGCAGTTGAGGGTGGTTTGTTGATAAAGCATTTTATGGATGTGTGAATTTATTGATTATTTGATGTGCTGATTTATTTAAAGATCTTACAGCCATAAAAAACAGCTATTCTATTGTTACCTCTTCGGTCGTAAATTCAAAATAATCAATATCGATTCCTTGCTGATAAAATTGAATAGTAAATTGAAAACTAGTAAGCGTATCTGGTTTTTCTTTTAATAAAAAATAAAATTCATAAGGTACCACGGGATCCATTCCAATAAAATCATTAAGGTCAACCAAGTTATCATTAAGATTATTTGCCTCATCGTAACCTACGATATCAAATATTTCTGAAAGATCACTGCCTTGCGAATAATTAGCATTAAAATCTTTGTTAGTGGTAATAATGATGCTATCAATCTGTTCTTCACTCTCTGGAATAGGCGGTGAACAGGCGTAAGCAGTAGAGATCAACCCAAAGCTTAAGGTCGGATTATTCCATCCATAGGTATTAAATTCTGGAATAATACCAATGGCAAATTTATCATAAGCAACTTGATTTTCGGTAATTCCATTATAGTCAATTACCCTACTCCTATCTCCAGAATACTCAACTTCAAAAACTTCCGAATCTAAATTAGTTAACTTAAAGAAATTTGGAAACGGTCCGCAATCAAGTCCATCATCACAGGAAAGGCTACTCAGTATCGTAACAACCGTCAATAATAAAAAAGCTAATATTTTAATTTTCATGCTTATTATTTAAAATAAAAATATTCATAATATAAAATATAGCATGAATATTATCTAAATAAAAATCGTTAAAATATAGCGACAAGAGATGTCATTGTCTATATCTCTTAAAACGCTATTTTCGCAATTCCGTCTCAATATATTTTGAAACCGCCACAATCTCATGATCTTTCAATAATCCTTTAAATGGCGTCATCAAGCCTTTACCAAAATACACCTGAGCGACACTTTCTTCAATAGCTAATTTAGAAGCGCTCAAATCCTTTGCTCCGTTCACTCCCAAGGCACCATCAAAACCATGACAAGCCGCACAAAACATCTTATACTTTCCCTTTGCATCCACGCCAGAAATTTGATGAGCAGTAGCTGCAGCAAGAATTTCCTTTGCCTTTTTTAATTGCTCAGGAGGAACGGTCTGCATTTCTTCTTCTGCAGGGGCTTCCGTCTTTTCTTCCGCTTCAGGAGAAGTTCGGTCATAAGAAGTAGGAGTAGCTTTTGCCTTACGTGGTTTTTTACCACCGGATTGATCATCAGAGCAAGCCGTCCCAAGGA
>JALZUU010000069.1 GCA_023300665.1 Saprospiraceae bacterium
CCACTTGGTTTTTATCATGAACATGTTTTACGAATTCCTTCAGTACAAAGTGAGGCGGCTTCTTATGGAATTGCGATGCATTATGCGTTGAGTAAGATTTTTGAAATCAGACAATTAGATCCAGAAAAAAAGCTGCCTTCTGCTGAAGAAACCATCGTTTATTTTAAAGCAGAGATGCAACGACAACGAGGTTATTTTACGCCCTCTGAATTTAAACGTCGTATGGATATGGGAATCAATCATCTCCAATTATACTATGATCAATTTTATGCTGAATGGCCAGATAAAATTTTAGTAGAGTACTATATTAAAAATACAGAAATAGCTGGCGTTCCAATTAAAGGGACGATTGACCGAATTGACTTTGCGTCAAAATCTCCATCTGTTAGTATTATTGATTATAAAACAGGACGACCGAATAGTAGTCGCTTCGGTAAATTTACAGAGCGAAATCCACATGGAGGTTTATATCGTCGACAACTTATTTTTTATAAACTTTTATACGAAGCAGCTCAAAATGAGTTTTTTGCTCGACAGGGTTCTATCGCTTATTTTGAACCGGACTATCAAGGTGAATTCACGATCAAGTCCGTAGAGTTTACGAGTCAAGAAGTACAGACCGTTAAAGATTTGATCAAAGAATCTTATGAAAAAATAATGGCGCAGGAATTTTATGAAGGTTGTGGAGAAGAGAATTGTAAGTGGTGTAATTTTGTAAAAAATAATATTGCTGTGGATTCTTTTACAGACTTGGAAGCGGAAGCGATGGATGATTGATTTTTAAGAATGCTATTTGCATTTTGCTATTAGCTATTGGCTTCACTCAATCGCGATTGAAAAAGGTAACTAATGATGAAGCTCTTTAAAATCTCGATTTAACTAACTCATTATCTCTTCATTAGTAAGTGCGAACTACCATAATTATCTTTTAGAATATACAATCCACTGGTCCAATTTTGACAATCGATTATCCGCTCATTCGTTTTTAAAATTTCTATTCCGTTGATCGTAAAAACACGGACTACCAAATCATCCAATGGGCTTTCGATCGTAAAATATTCCGTAGCTGGATTGGGATATATTTTAAATGGTTTTTCTAAAATTTCATTTGTTCCAACAATCAGCGGTGTCAATTGTCCCACAAAACTATCAAAGCCATTCACTGACGTGAGTGCTGTCTCATCGTTAAACATTGCTGTTCCGTTTAAGGCACCACCACCAAAAATTTGTCCTTGTTCGTCTACTGCTAACTCGGATAGTAAAACTGTTTCAGGGCTGGTTACTAAATACACTTCCTGTACGGTTGCAGTCATATCAATTTCTAAAATAAAAGTATTAAAATCATCTCCTGTAGCTTCTAAAGAAAATCCGTCAACAGTAAAACTATTTTTAAATAAACCACTCCAATAAAAGCGATCATTGGTAAAAACAAAAGATTCAGATAATTCAATTTCAAGATCACCAATCGAACGAGCCAATAATGGAAATCCTGTGACATCATACTTTACAAAATATAAATTATCATTTAAATTAGGAGACTGAATTTCGAGGTCAGGTCCTAATCGAATCACTCCAAAAAAACTTCCAACAGCATAAATATTATCCTCATTATCAAAAGCAATATCACTCCCATTTTGCTCATTGACTCCACCAATTTTACGCGCCCAACTAACATTTCCATCCCCATCATAAACGGCTAAAAAAGCATCACTATCATTGGTGTTATTTTGAATCGTATCATTACCAAAATCATAACTTCCGCGCATACTTCCAGTTACTGCAATTAAATTATTTTGGCAACCTATTCCTTCTGGTTGAATCTCGCCTGATATTCCAGCTTGTTTTGCCCAAAGGAAATTTCCTGCCGGAGAAAATTTTAGGATAAAAAAATCTTTTTCAGCAACCGCCGTTAAAACAAGGTTATTTTCTACAAAAAGAGAATCAGAAAAATTTCCAGTTAGATAGCTATTGCCTGCTTCATCCGTCGTCATGGCACCCAATATTTTATTACCCGTCCCTTCAATTGATTTGATCCAATCTAATGTTCCAGTAGCTGTAATTCTAGCTAAAAAAATAGCTTTAGAACTTTTAGTAGTCGATATTGTCAAATCACCGAAGGTTCCATCAAACCAATATTCTCCTGCCCAATAAATATTATTTTCGGAATCTGTAGATACATCTGTACTTTTATCCGCCCCGGCACTACTCCCGGTGAATATCCATTGTTCCTGTCCTGTCTGGTCTAGCGCAGCCACAAAAGCATCGGTGTTACCCTCTGCTGTTTCTAAAATATTTCCGATCAATAATTCGTTTTGAAAATGTCCAGAAACTACTAATCCATCATTGGTTCGAGTCTCTATCCCTGCAATTGTTTCACTCCCAATTCCCGAAACTGGGGTCAGCCACGGCCAAGTTTGTGTAACAGCCTGCGGACAAAAGCAGTAATTAACCAAAATTAGGATCCCTAATCGAACAAATCTGTTATATTTTTGATGTAAATTAGGCATATAAAAATTGATTTTTAAAATGCTGAAATTGATTAAATTTGTAGTTATGAAATTTAGTATTAAAACGTATTTATTAGGTAGCTTGTTTTTAATAATCTTGGCTAGTAGTTTACATAGCTGCAAACCAGACGGAGCAAAGAAGCCTTTACCTGAACCAGAAGTGGTCTCTCAAATTCCAAAAATTGATAAATTGGATCAACAGATCAAAGATAATCCCAATGATCCCAACTTGTTTTTTAATCGAGCACAGATTTATTTTAAAAACCAAGGCTACGACGAGGCTATCCAAGATATGGCTTATGCTATCCAATTAGACTCCACTAATATCGAATATCATCATTTTTTGACAGATGTTTATTTAAAATACCCAAAATCATTTCAGGCACTCCTGACTATGCAACGGGTAGTTGCACTTCATCCTCAAGATGTTCCTTCTTTACAAAAATTGAGTCATCTTCATATTATTTTACAACAGTATCAAGAAGCGATGAATACACTGGATCAGGCCTTAAAAGTTGATCCTCAGAATGCAAGTACTTATTTTTTGCGAGGACTAACCTTCCAAGAAACTGATAAAGAGGAAGAAGCCATCAAGGCATATCGTTTTTCGACGGAGCTAGATGCTGATATGATAGATGCTTGGATTATTTTGGGACAACTCTATCAAAGACGAGAAGATCCTACGGCTATTCAGTTTTTTGATAATGCGGTACGAGTAGATACGACCAATATTTTTGCCTTACACACCAAGGCTAATTATTTACAACAAACAGGAGCTACTCAAAAAGCCATAGATACGTATCGAAAAATCATCTTACTAGATCCAGGATACTCAGATGCTCATTTTAATACTGGGCTTGCTTACCTTGAACTTGATTCAACTCGTCTGGCTCATAGGAGCTTTGATTTTGTTATTAAAACAGAACCAGCAAATTCTCAAGCCTACTATTATCGTGGACTTACTGGAGAACTCATCGGAAAACTTGCGCAGGCCAAACAAGATTTTGAGCAAACACTCAACATGGATCCCAATTTTAAGCCAGCTCGAGAAAGTCTCAATAGAGTTAATAATATTCTGAAAAAGGAATGATGCTTGTGGTAGA
>JALZUU010000070.1 GCA_023300665.1 Saprospiraceae bacterium
TTCTTTTCTTTTTTTATTTTATTAGGCTCACATCTCCAGTCATCATTGAAGTTTCTCCATCGATAAATTCAATTTCAGCTACATAAATATAAACACCCATATCGCTATTAATAGAACCTACACTTCCATTCCATCCTTGTATTTCATCATTGATATCCATATTTGTGTTACTAAATACGGTTGCTCCCCAACGGTTAAAAATCTTTAAAGACTTAATGCTTCGTACATAAGAAGTACCACCGAAAATAGTGAAGTAATCATTGATACCGTCACCGTTTGGTGAAAAAGCATTTGGGATATGTATTTCTTTTGTCTTTTCTACTTTTACTGCTTGACTTACTTCAAATTGACAACCTTCTTGCGAAGTAATTACCGCAGTATAAGTTCTTGATTCTGTAGGAATTGTAGAAGTTTCAAAACAATCATTACAGCTTAAAACGGTAGAATCTTTCCATGCAATACTCACAGGACTATTAGCAAAAATATCTAGACTTAAAATTGCTTCATCTCCCAATCGAATAATTGGTTCTGTTAGAATTTCTGCATGAATATCTACTGTTTCTGTGATTGTAATTGTACGCTCTGTTGAGCAACCGTTTGGATGTGTAACGACAAGTGTATAGTCTCCTGCTCGTGCATTTGCCAAACGAGTAGAATCACTTAAGATAAAATTTTGTTCGGTTATCCATTGGTAAGTATACGCGATTGTTGTATCGGCCATTTCGATAGATGCTTCACCATAAGAACCAACACAAGTAGCATTTTGTATCGCTAAGGTTTCGATTTCTGGACTTGCAATTCCTTCGACAGTTACTGCTAATTCAGCAGTACAACCGCTAGCGTCGATAACAAATATTTCGTAAGCACCCGGTGCTAGTTCAGCATTAAAAGTTTCTGTTAGTCCATTGGTCCATTGAATACGGTAAGGCGCTAAGCCACCTTCGATTGCGAATTCAACTAAACCATTATTATTCCCACAAGTAGCATCTGCTTTTTCAACTAGTGCTAATTGGAAATTACTAGCTTCAATAGTAATCGAATTTGAAGTTAAAGTTGCTACTCCTAAACAAGGCTTTTCTGTTGTTAGTCGACAAGTAACCTGACTTCCAGTTGGTAGATTTGCAGCAGCATAAAAAGCAGAACTTGTATTAACAACCGTTCCATCTACACTCCATTCAAAAGATGGAGATGCTCCCCATTGATCTCCAATGGCGCGAAAATTAACAACGCTTCCGTTACAAACAAATGGATTGTCTGCTTCGATTGCTAAGGTAGCCGCTTCAGTAGAAAGTGCCGTAACAGATACTAAATTAGAAATGATATTATTTTGAGTCGTACAAGTTTCATCGCTGATTAATTCGCAGCTGATTAGTGGCGCAGTAGCAGACTGGCTATATACAAATTCGTTACTAGCTGTTGTGATAATTATATTTCCGTTTACCATCCACTTTAGTTGTGGATTAATACCCCAGTTGTCTCCAGTAGCAGTGTAAACGATTGCTTCGCCTGGACAAGCTTGAGATAGATTGGCGGTAACTTCAATGGTTGGTGTAAGTTGATCAACCACTGAAATTTCGATAGGATTTGAAGAGATGCTTAGTAAATTACCACATTCGTCTGTATGAGTAATTACAGCAGTTACCGTTTCTCCATTTTCTAAAAGATTACTAGCAAAAGTAGCATCGTTTGAAACAGATACATCATTTACAAACCATTCAATATTTGTACTTGCATTCCAATCATTTCCAATCATAGAAAATCCAACTTCGCTACCAACACAAACTTCTGTACCCGTAGCAGAAATATTTATTGTAGGAACGGTAGTAATAATGGTATCAATGATAACCGTATTTGAAGTAGCTAAAGCAGCAGCCGTACAAACTGCATTGCTATTAACGATACAAGTAATATTTTGATTAGCGGTTACTGTAGTTGTAAAAGTAGCATCGTTTTGGTTGGCAACTTCTACGTCGTTAACGCTCCATGCAAAGGTTGGTTGAGCTCCCCAGTTTTCTCCAGCAGCAGTTAGGGTGATGGTTTCGTTTGCACAAGTTAGTAATTCGCTAGCAGTGATATCAACAGTTACTTCTGCTAATGGCACAACAGGTGCAATTAGAATTGGATTAGAAAGGTGCTGATACTCTTGGTCATTTGTTAAACCTAATTTACATTCTACTACATCGCTGTCTAATAAATCAACGGTAGTGAAAATATTTTGATTTTCGCCATTTACAGGTTGTCCATTAATTTGCCATTGTAAAGAAACTTCAGGAACTAGATCAGTAACCGTAGCAGTGAATTCAAAATCTTCACCTGCACAATCTGGAGTAATTGTCTGCTCGATGAGTACAGTTGGAGTAATTACTATTGGTTCGAAAGTTAATCCCATTAAAATATTTTCCATTAAAATATCATTATGACGGATTCTGATCCAATCTTGATCAGACGTTGTAATCGCTAAACCATGATCAGCATTAGGGCTATTAAAAACAAAACCCCAAGATTTATCTTGAGCAGTCATAAAAGGAACAACTGTGTTATCACCTTCTCCATAGGTTCCATACCAAAAATAGAAAAGCGCATCTACCGTACCAGCACCTTCATTAAAAGGTGCAGAAACGATCATTGGAGCGATACTTCCAGCTTGTGCTCCTAACCACTGAAAACTTCCTCCGTTATTATTAACGATTTGTGCGAAAGTGAGGTTTCCACAATGTGTGATAGAAAATTCTGATTGGATATAAGCGTTACGACCACTTTGTACAAAAGCTTCGATGGTGTTTTTGTGAGCTGTTGGAGTAGTTATTAATCCTGAAGAAACGATTAATGCATCGTAATCATTAAGGTTAGCAATATCATCTAAAGTAGATTGAGGTAGAATAGTTGCTTCGTGTCCCATGGCTAGAACAATTTCTTCCCATGCTGCATCCATTGTTTGTAATGGATGGAAAGACTGACTTTCGATAATGGCAATATTAGTGGCAAAGATAGGTAGTGCTGTAATAAGCAAAAATAACCCCGCTAGGATCGTTCGTAAATTTAATGTCATGGTCAAAATTTGTAAGCAGGGGAAGTCGTAAAAAATAAGTCGTAAAGGAGAGAAAAAAAGGGGGAGAAGGGAAGAAGGGAAAAGTATTTGTCGTCGTTATACCTGCAAGATAGGGTGATTCACGGTTTAACTCAACCTATTTGTATTATATTCAACTCGACTTTATGATTTTTTGTGACGGGGATGGAAGTGCAAATTTTTGATTGATTATATATAAAAGTATTAAGTTCAATAATTAATATATTTAAAAATAAAATATTAATTTATTTTTTGTGATAAAAAATAGATGAGATTATTTTTTTAAGTTTAAAACATGATAAAAATACCTCTAATTAATACTAACCTAAAGAGGGTAGCGTTGGTTGGAATATTGAAATTTTTTGGTTGATTAAAGTGCAATATTTCTTATTATATTTTTTATTTTAAACTAATAGTTCAGTAATTTTAATAGAATATAAGTGAACGATAAATTTTACTTGTTAGCCAACCAGCCAACTGGTAAAAAAACATCATCTTAAATAATTAATGCTCAGAATTTTAAAAAAAAGTCACCAACCTCACCAACCATATGCTTTTTTCACCTCGTTATATATATGTAGGCAATAATTTTAGATGAGAAATAAATTAAAAACGCTTATTCTGTTGCTGTTTGTTTACTTTGATCGCATCCTAAAACGCGTTAGAAGGAAGCAAATAGCCAAAAGCAAACAGCGAATAGCTTATTAAATGAAATTAACCAATCATAGTACCGATCAGGAATTGATCAAAGCTTGTATTCGGCAGGATCGTCGAGGACAACAGCTATTGTACCAGCGGTATTATGGTAAGCTACTCGGTATCTGTATGCGGTATACGGGGCATAAAGAAGAAGCAACCGATGTATTGAATCGAGCATTTTTTAAAATTTTTAAAAAACTCGATCAGTATGAAGCCACCGGCCCTTTTGGTGGTTGGCTCTCAAAAATCGTTTTTCATACGGCCATCGACTATGTGCGTACCCAAGCGAAATACCGAGAAGTGATGGATTATAATAGTGAAAAAGAAATGGAGATAAATCCAGCAGTGATTGACCAGTTGTATGCCGAGGATTTATATAAAGCGATTCAGGAACTTCCTATTCATGCACGAACGGTTTTTTCGCTGTATGTAGTAGATGGTTATAAACACCGAGAAATTGGAGAACTTCTAAAAATTAGCGAACAAACTTCTAAATATCATTTAGCAGCTGCCCGCAAAACATTACAACAAAAGTTGTCTCAATATAACCCTAATCGAATTAGGATATGAAACAGTCAAATAAAAATATCGATCAAAAAATAAAATCGAAAATCGAAAATCACGAGTTCGACTTTTCTGACCATGCATGGAATAAAATGGAAGGCATTCTAGACCCGCCGACCTCATCTCGTAGGTATTATTTCTTAATGTCTTTAATCTTTTCAACGATGATGCTATTCCTTATTTTATATTATATGTTGAGCGGTACGACCGCTGACCAAATTCCGCCACCTCAATTGAGCGAGGCGATGCAACCTACTACTCAGATTATTAATACACCTTTAGATACGAGTATTAATGAACAAACCATTGGTGAACAAACCATTGTTGAAAAAACGATGGTAAAGGATTCTGCTGGAATTTTAGATCTTGGAACACCGATCAGTTATGGAAATCCTTCAATTTTTCCAACCCCTAAAACAACGATTTTTCAGCCGACACCAAAAGTAATTAAGGTGCCTAAAGAAGATGAATTTGTTCAAAGCCTAAAAAACACCTTAGCCGAACACGAAGAACATTTTGCCACAGAAAAAGTTTACCTCCAATTTGATCGCAGCTTTTTTGAGCCCGGTGAAAAGATTTGGTTTAACGCCTTTTTGCGCGACGCCAATTCTCTAAAACCGAGCCGTAAAAGTGATATGCTTTACGTCGAGTTGCTTGGACCTAATGGGAACAAAATAAAAACCCATAAGATTTTGGCACCCGCTGGAGCAGGAAAAGGAAATTTCCATCTTCCCGCCAATGCGGTCGGTGGACGTTATACGATCAAGGCGTACACCAACTGGCAAAAGAATCAGGATTTGTTTTTTGAACAAAAAATTCAAGTACAAAAACCCGTTTTACCGATTTTAAAAATGACGCTAGACTTGACTAGAGAAGCGTACGGCCCTGGCGATGAAGTATCAGCTGATCTAGAATTAAAAGCCTTGGATGATCAACCCTTGTCTAAAAAGACTTTTGAATATGTCTTACAGTTGGATGGTAAAAAATATAAAACATTCGAAGCGAAAACGGATAGAAAAGGAAAAGCAAAAATAAAATTTTCTTTACCGAATAATTTAAAAACGACAGATGGACTCGTCAATATTTTGATTGAACACCTTGGTCAGATAGAATCAATTGCACGAACGGTTCCTATTATTTTAAATAAAATTGATTTACAGTTTTTACCAGAAGGAGGATATCTTCTCACTGAATTAGAAAACGGATTGGCTTTTAAAGCCCTCAATGAATTTGGGAAGCCTGCCGATGTTACGGGAATCATTGTCGACAAAAAAGGAAACGAAGTAGCAGAATTTTCTACCTACCACAAAGGGATGGGCGCGATGAATTTTAAACCAGAAAATAACCAACAATATTTTGCGCGGATCATTCAACCTGAAGGAATCAAAGAAAAATATGAATTGCCAACGGCGGTCGAAAAAGGCTATGGATTACGCGTACTAAAAAATACAGGCGATGAATTAACGGTTGCGATTCATTCTACCCAAGAAGAGGCAATGACGTTGGTTTTACAAAGTAGAGGAGAGATTTTTGGTTATGCGACAACGAATCCAGTATCGGGTGTTCAAGAAGTAAAATTATCTACCAAAGATACCAAGATCGGGATTGCACAATTGACCTTATTTGATGAGCAAGAAATGCCACGTGCAGAACGAATGGTCTTTTTACATCCAGATAAAAAACTATCCATCGATATTACGGCAGACAAGCCGACATATCAACCTCGTGATGCCGTCAATCTAAAAATTGCGGTGCGTGATGAGCGTGGTATTCCATTGAGTGGAAAATTTTCACTAGCAGTAGCAGATGATAATTTACTCTCTTTTGCAGATGATAAGCAAGGAAATATTTTAGGATCTGTTTTATTAAATTCAGAATTAAAAGGTACGGTTGAAGAACCTAATTTCTATTTTGATCCTGCGGAAGATCATCCAGAGAAAGATCAAGTATTAGCTTTAGATCATTTGATGTTGACGCAAGGGTGGAGACGATTCGATTGGAATGCGGCACGAGGACAAGGACTAGCGGCGATGGAGTTTAATAATGAGGAAATGGTGGTTGCCGGAGTAGTGATCAATCAGCATGGCGAGCCGGTTGTTGGTGCAAAAGTAGAAGTTAATGGAACGAATTTATCAACTCTATCAAACAAAAATGGAGCTTTTGAATTTAGAGATTTATCATTAATAAAAAAGAGATTACAGGTAGAGGTTACCAAACATCAAAACCGTGAAATTACTTATTTAACTAATTTTCAGAACAGCTTAAAGATTCAACTTTTTGAAAACGAGGTAAAAGAGTTTACCACCATAAAAACACCAGCAAACACTACTAGAGTATCTGGTAGAATTATAGATGAAACTACGGGAGAAACCTTGATAGGAGCAAGTATTGCTTTTTATAAAGATAATAAATTTATTAATGGAGTCGCAACTGATTTTGATGGTGGATTCTGTATTGATATTGATCCTGGTGTTTATTACTTTGAAGTAAAGTATACTGGATTAGCAGATCTTACTGGTAAATCGGTAGTGAAAGCTGGACAAACTAATCATCTTAAATTATCGCTACATGATGAAGGGCAGATATTGAATGAGATAGTGGTTGTAGGTTATGGAGTCCCACTAATAGATAAGGATAATACTACTTCGGGACAAAGAATTGCTCCATCTGGAATTCGACAACTTCCCACCAAAAATATCTCTGCACTCACTTCTACTGCAGCAGGATTAAAAGCAGTAGATGAAAAAGGAAATATGGTCGTGCATGGATCACGAGCAAATGGTGTGGTTTACCATATTGATGGTATTCGAGTCAGAGGTGCTTTAGATTTGGAAGATAAAATGGAGGAGGAAGTTGAAGTGGTCATTGAAGAACCTGCTCCCGCACCTACTATGAAAGAAAAAGTGAAAATTCCTTTAAAAAGAAAAAAAGAGATAGCACCTAGTGGAATGAATAATGGTAGGATATTTAAGAAAGGAGAATTGTTTCTCCAAAATCAAACCGTCACTGCCTACCGACAATGGGGATTTCATCAGCCAGAAGAATTTTACGCACCAGCTTACGATCGAAAAACACAACCTTTCCCAAGTGCACAACGCAATGACTTCAGAAAAACTCTCTATTGGAATCCAGCAGTAGAAACAGGAATGGACGGTACCGCAAAAGTGAGCTTTTATACCTCTGATGCCTTGACGAGTTTCCGAGCGACCTTGGAAGGTTTTGGACAAGACGGAGGAATTGGTCGAGGTACGAAAATATTCTCTAATGAGATTCCATTGGGGATGAATGTCAAAGTGCCAGCTCGTGTTTTGATGGGCGATGAATTGCGGATTCCAGTTGTTTTTGATAATAAAACAAATCAATCGGTTATTGGAAAAATAGTCGTTGAATTACCAGAGGAATTAAAGCTGATGGATGATTTTAATGATAATGTTAAGCTATTACCGAATCAAGGAAATACGATTTTTATTCCAGTACAGGCTTTGTCACCACATCCTGGAGCTGCTTTGAAAATTAGTTTTGCGGGTGGTGGTTTTAAAGATAATATTACGAAAAAAATAGAAATTCTTTCCCGTGGTTTTCCGGTAGAAAAAGGGTTTACCAGTCAGGAATTATCACATACATTTACTTTAGATGTTAGCGATCCGGTAAAGGGTTCTGTTAACTTAAATCTAAGCGCACAAACTTCGATGGATCAACAATTACAAGCTGATTTAAAACGGATGGTGCGACAACCTCGTGGATGTTTTGAACAAACTTCTTCGTCTAATTATCCCAACCTATTGATTTTAGAATTTTTAAAATCTACGGGTAGTTTAGATGCAGCAACTCAAGCGCAATTGACAAAAGCACTAAAGTCAGGATACAAACGATTGACAGGATACGAAGTAAAAGGTGGTGGTTTTGATTGGTTTGGAAAACCTCCTGGACACGAAGCATTGACGGCGTATGGATTGCTACAATTTACGGATATGAAACGCGTCTTTCCGGTAGATCAAGAGATGATTGATCGCAATGCCAAGTGGTTGTTGGATCGTCGAAATGGAGAAGGTGGTTGGTTGTTGAGTAAGCGAGGATTGCATAGTTGGAAAGCCAATGATCCGGTGTATGATGCGTATATCGTTTGGGCGCTGGTAGAAGCGGGGATGGGTAAGAAGATCAAAAAGGAAATTGAAAAATCCGCGAAAGATGCTTTGTCTTCTGAAGATCCATATTTACTAGGATTGCTGACGAATACGTTCTTTAAAATGAAAGATAAAAGAGCCAAGCAATTTTTAAATTTATTATTAAAAAAGCAAGAAGCAGATGGAAAGTGGAGTAGAATAGCAAACACAGTGGTAAACTCGCGCGGAATTTCTAAAGAGATTGAAACGACGGCTTTAGCTGCCCTGGCGATGATGCAAGATCAAGAT
>JALZUU010000071.1 GCA_023300665.1 Saprospiraceae bacterium
GAGACCTTCTTACGTGTATATCTTTTAGCGTGAATAATTTAAATATAAAAATATTGTCAAATATATTCTAGATCTTTTGATTTTAGGCTTTTTAGAGTAGGCTCATCGTTTAATCGTTTAAAAAAACACTTTTTACAAAAGTAAACACGATAACAGTACATTATTAATTAACATATTCTTCATTACATCATTCACTACCCTACGCTCCTCACAATCCGTCCTTCCCAAGGTTGCAACCAATTTTCTTTTCCTTTTACGGTTTGATAATTTCCGATCAACATTTCTACTGATTCCGTCCATTCAAACTCCACTTCTTTTTCACTAAAATTAAAAATGATATAATAAGTATGTGCTGCATCTTGTCTTGCATAACAGAACAACAACGCATGTTCCGGCATCAAATCTTGGTAAGATCCATAGATTAAAGTTGGATGTGCTTTTCTAAATTTGAGCATTTTTTGATAAAAATAAAAAATAGAATTAGGATCATCTAAGGCGGCGGCTACGTTAATTTCTGGATAATTGGGATTCATTTTAATCCACGGTTCACCATCTGTAAAACCAGCTTCAGATGTATTATTCCAATGCATAGGTGTGCGCACATTATCGCGACCGTTGACGTGTACTGCTTTTAAAAAAGCATCCATATCTGCTCCATTGGCTTTGGCTTGTTTATGAAAATTATGAATTTCTACATCTCGATAATCTTCTATTTTATCGAAGGCGACGTTGGTCATTCCGATTTCTGTACCTTGGTATAAACAAGGCGTTCCGCGCATAGACAATAAGAGCATGGCAAAAAGTTTGGCCGAAGCTTCTCGATAGATTCCGTCGTTGCCCCAACGCGAAACAATTCGTGGAAAATCATGGTTATCTAAAAATATATTGATCCAACCTTCTGTTCCAATCGCTTTATCCCAACTGGTAAATACTTTTTTAAAATCAATAAAATTTTTCTCAACTACATCAAAACGTCCACCCGGTCCATGATCCATAAACATATGTCCAAAATGGAAAACCATGTTTAATTCTTTCTGATCTTTACCAACATAATCTAGTACTACTTGCTCGTCAATTCCAGGGCCTTCTCCAACCGTCATCACATCATATTTGCTCATCACCTCACGATGCATCTCCTTTAGAAACTCGTGCATCCTCGGCCCATTGGCATATACATCATTGATAATCACATTAAAATCTTCTGACTTTGCATCCGCCAATGGAAAGCGTTTGGAAATAACAGAGATCACATCCATTCGAAAACCATCGACTCCTTTGTCCAACCAAAAACGCATCAATTTATAAATCTCTTCTCGGACTTTGGGATTTTCCCAATTGAGGTCAGGTTGTTTTTTGGTGAATAAATGAAGGTAATATTCTTCGGTAGTTTCATCATACTCCCAAGTGTTGCCTGCAAAAAAGGATCGCCAGTTGGTTGGTGGTTTTCCGTTCTCACCAGGAAGCCAATGATAATAATCGCGGTATGGATTGTCTTTTGATTTTCGAGATTCTTCAAACCATTTATGTTCATCACTGGTATGATTGACCACCAAGTCCATCAATAATTTCATTCCTCGTGCATGCACCTCTGTCAGTAATTCATCAAAGTCAGCCATCGTTCCAAACTCATCCATGATGTTATAATAATCACTGATATCATAGCCATTATCATCATTGGGTGATTGATAAATCGGACTTAACCAAAGGATATCGACACCTAGTTTTTTTAGGTAATCTAGTTTTTCTAAGATACCACGTAAGTCCCCGATTCCATCTCCATTACTATCTTTAAAACTCCGTGGGTAAATTTGATAAATGACTTGTTCCTTCCACCAGTTCTTATTCATGTGTGAGAAGATTTTGTTGAGTTAGAAAAAATTATTTGGAATAATATCTTAGATAAAGAAGTTGTTCAAAAACTTCAAAATGTCAAAACTTAATGTCGTAAATATTGAGCAAACAACATTTCTATTGCAACCGTTTCCGATGAGGTTTTCTTGGTCTGTCCCGGCCAAATTTCACCTGTGTTTGTAAAAGCAGTCGCATGGCCGTGCTTTCGAATCAAGGCGAGGGTTTCTGATTTTACTTGATCGGCCGTTACAACAAAATCATAATTTCTTAATCCAATGGCCAATAGCCAGTTTAGTAGTGGTTGAATAGGGCCTGTCGATTGAGGTTGATTGGGATGAACCCAAGCGGCGCAAAAGTAGGCAGGTTTTTTATTATTTTCGAGATAACGAGGATTCAATAAATGTTCTAGCATGCACTCGGCCTTATCTTGGGTAGGAATTTTTGCATAGAGTGGCAATAATCCCATGATATGAAAAAACGGTTCTGGCGAATCTGTTAGCCAACTATCTCGTTGGTAATTACCTGTATTTTCATTCCAATATTTTTCATTGAAACAATAAACCATTAGCTCATTGCCTTCGATGAGCGGTGCAATATTTAGTTTATGAATACCTCCTGCTTTAATCAATTCAGCTGTTGCTCGAATAAAAAGGATATTGGTCAACAAATCAGGAAGACCATTTTCTTGCGCAGAAATCTTCAACAAAGGATCTTCTTCGACCAAAACAGGCGGCCAAGCCTTTGTTTGTAGCAACCCATCATCGGAGGTATATTGGTCAAAAATATAATTGTATTGAGCCAGACAAAGCGATAATGTTTCTATTTTCTTTTCTAAGGATAGGTTTATTTTAGGATTGGTCGTTAAGATTCGACAAAAATTGATGATACTAAAAAAGAGGGCAACCAAGGATTCGTCGTTTGCTGGTGTAGCACCAGCGGATTTCAGCATTTCTTCCAAATTAATCAAAGCCTCTTCTGAGTCATTATTTACCAAAGCTGTTGCTGCAAGCACCCTTTGTAATGGTGTTGCGCTTTTAGAGGAAAGTACGGCTTCCAAATCGGTATTAATGGTCGTAGTCAGTGATTGCAATGCTGCTGTTTATTGATACTTTATAAAATTTTTTTTGGAGCTTATCCAAAATAATTCCAAAGGTAATTAAATAATTGGAGCTAAAAAACGTTATTTTAATGGTTCTGACTAGTAATTTTAAACCTTTGTGTAATTTTGCTAGTCTAAAATAATATTGTTACTATTTTTCATTACAAGTCCTAAATAGACGGACAACTTAAAATCTTATTTATGAGACATTTTTTCATTTTGACAATTCTTCTCCTTAGCGGCTTAAGTTTATCTGCACAAACAGCTAATAAATCAACAAAAGCCATGATATCATCCGCCAAAATTAACTGGCTGACACTTGAGGAGGCACAAGAGTTGAATAAAACAAATCCAAAGAAAATTATAGTAGATTTATATACAGAATGGTGTGGCCCTTGTAAGATGATGATGAGACAGACTTTTACTGATCCAGATCTAATCAGCTATCTCAACGAAAATTTTTATGCGGTTAAATTTAACGCAGAAAGTCAAGCACCCGTCACCTTTAAAGGAAAAACATACAGCAACCCAGATTTTAATCCAGCAAAAAGTCCACGTCAGCGCAACGCGGCTCACGAATACACTAGAACAACGGGTATCCGAGGATATCCTACGTTAATTGTCTATAACTCAGATGTTGAAATCGTCAGCCGAATTGTTGGTTTTCAGAAAGCACCTCAGGTGATGAGACAATTGAAAAAATTAAAATAGGCTTATCTCATTTTGAGCAGCCATAAAAAAACACCATTACTTATCGTAATGGTGTTTTTTTTTAAGAAGCTGTTTAAAATCAATTTAGACAATTACCCAACCAATAATAAACACCTGCCAAGGCAAGCCCCAAAGCAAGACTATAAAAAACAATCTCTACCAATAATGACCGACGTGCGATCTTTTCCATATTGGCTTTATTAATTGGTACCTTTTGACCGTGAAATCCTTTTCCAGTTAATCCGCTTTTTCCTAGACCAAACCCGCTTTTCTTTCGCTGTAAATTGCGGTTATTTTTATTGGATGTAATTGCTCCTTGTGAAAATCCCATAACTTATTATTTTAGTGTAAAAAAATAAAGCATACTACTGGACATTTTTAGGGCTGATGCTACCTCCTTTAGGAGGCTGGGAGGTGCGAAATGGCAAAATGTCCAGTAGTATAAAGATATAGATTATCATAGAGAGATCTCATTCTCTTCGACGGAAAGGGGATTTTATTCGACTAGGTGGATAATTTTATAAAATTAGATCTAGGCTTTTGAATTATAGATCTCGCCGCTTCAAAATCCAATTCGTCGTTCCTACATTAAAAATAAGCCAACCCAAAGCGATTAAAATTGCCTTGATTGGAATAGTGTCGGAGACTTCCATCAAGCCATATCGCTTCAGCGGAAAAGGCACCAAATTTCGTAAAGATTGTACGGGTAAAAAATCAGCAATTTGACGAAAGCCATCAGGCATTCGTGGAAAATCATATAAAAAGAAAGCTAAAAAAGGTTCAAAAGCTACCGTATACATTAGCAATCCAATGATTAATAAAGGTCCTTTTCGCGTAAGCATAATCAACAACATCGCAAAACACAAAAAGATAAATATGTCAAAGAAAAACGCTACCAAAAAGTGTGTATTGACAAACATCGAAGAGCGTGAATCTGGATGTCCATAAATCATTCCCGTAATCAACCCACCAATAAAAACCAATAAAACAGCATAGCCTGCAATCGCTCCGTTGAGTAATAATTTAGAAAACAACCAATCTCTTTTTTCAAAACCATCAATCACGTTTTGTCGAACAATCCGATAATTGATTTCATTATTGATGGACATAATGACAATAAAGGCAAGGATGATTTTAAATAGAGAAGTAAGCCAAGCCAAATTCTGCCAGATATCTGGAAAATCATACATCGGTAGCATCGTCGGATTAAACCCATTAAAGTCTGCACCTTGATTTTTTAGCCAAGTTAAAAACGCCATTCCACCAAAACATATGCTCAGTGAAAAGATCGTATACATCCCCATCAAAATCCAAAAAGGACGATAGTTTTTAAGTTTTAGCCATTCAATTTTTAGGAGTCTATTCATGTTCTGATAGTATATTTAAAAATTCTTTTTCTAGACTACCTTCTTTTTTAATCAGATGATTGACTGGAATATTTTGTTCTAATAAAAACTGCCCAATTTGCGTAGTCGTCACCTGACTATCCGTTTTTAAAATACATTGATCCCCCATCGTTTTTAACTCTTGAATTCCAGAAAATCGTTCTAATGCATTTTTTAAAATAGCTAAATCTGGACTTCCAACTTCTATTGTTTTTTGATTTAATAAAGCGTCTGCTACTTTGCCTTGAAAGAGTTTTTCGCCTTTGCGAAGCACCATAAAATCTGAACAAACTTTTTGTACTTCATCTAAGAGATGGCTGGCCAAAATAATCGTTTTTCCTGTTTGAGCAATCTCGATAATAAGTTCTCGAATTTCGACGATTCCTTTGGGGTCGAGCCCATTTGTCGGTTCATCAAAGATCAATACTTCTGGATCAGACAATAAGGCTGCACCGATGGCCAACCGTTGTTTCATCCCCAAAGAATAAGTTTTAAATGGATCGTCTCGTCGTTCGTAAAGACCAACCGTTTGGAGGGTTTTATCAATCGCTTGATAAGAACATTGTTTGATCTCCGCAATGATTTTCAGATTTTGTACCGCTGTTAGATAAGGCAAAAAACAAGGTATTTCTAGAATAGCGCCAATCTGTCTCCGGCTTTCTGGTGCAGGTGGTTTTCCAAACCAACGATAAGAACCCGAGGTGGGTTGGATGACATTGAGTAGCATGCCTAAGGTCGTCGTTTTACCACTACCATTCGGCCCCAACAATCCGAAGACCATTCCTTTTTGAATAGAAAAATCCAATTGATTTAACGCGGTTAGACGTTTGTATTTTTTTGTAAGTTTTTCAGTAGCTAATATTTCCATGTATGGTTTGGTATGTTTAAAAACATATTTATTCAGTAGTGATCGTTTCTGTTGCTTCGATAGCTTTTATAGAATCTTGCCGAAGTTTTTCAGCGGCGTCTCTTTTTTTTCTTCGATCATAATAACGCCTTTGTCCAATCGCTCGATCTGTATCTTGCCCCATGGCTTTTTTCAAAAAAGAAAGACCTGTTCCCGTTGTCTCCGCCTCTCGTAAATCAGCAGACAACTTCATCAATTTTACATAATTCAATTTCCCTAATAAATGAATCACATAATTAGCGGTACTATCGTTATAAATCAAAACAGCTTCCTTTCCGTTCTCTCTACCCAATAATTTAAAATTAGAATACTTGTCTTCCAGTTCTGCATAAAGCGAAAAATCCTCTTTTGTTTTTAAGTCTTCTATCACTTCGTTTTGTTTGGAATCATCAAATCGGTCTGGCCACATCGAGAGGACACTCAATCGACGCACCTCTTTAATCGCATCGTTCCAATTAGGCATATCATCAACATTTACCATTCGCATCGTCGAAGGATAGAAAAAATAACT
>JALZUU010000072.1 GCA_023300665.1 Saprospiraceae bacterium
CTGTTTTCTGTATTTTTGGCTTTTAAAAGCCTGTTGGAATGGTAAAGATATAATTTTGTTTAAGTTCTTTATTAAAAAAGGAAGAATATTATCAATAGTTCGAATTAGGAAATGATCTATAAAGTTTTGCTAGTTAGCCTGTTTGCTGGTTGATACGATGTCTAAGAAACAACCAGTATAAAAATAACTGGAAGAAAGAAAAAGACCTGAAGCGAATCATCCACTTCAGGTCTTTTTATTAATAGGAAGCTATCGACTTCTTATTTCACTTTGAACAATTCTACCTCAAAAACCAAGGTAGCGTTCGGTCCGATATTAGGTGGAGAACCTCGCTCTCCGTAAGCTAGATTACCTGGAATCCAGAAACGGAATTTACTCCCTTCTCCCATTAATTGAACACCTTCCGTCCAACCTTTAATCACTTGATTAAGACCAAATTCAATGGTCTTTCCTCTTTGGACAGAGCTATCGAAAATAGTTCCATCTAACAATTTACCCTCGTAGTGTACTTCTACTTTATCGGTAGCGGAAGGTTTCTTGCCGCTTCCGCTTGTAAGGACTTTGTATTGGAGACCAGAAGCAGTTGTTTTCACTCCTTCTTTCTTTCCGTTTTCTGCTAGGAAAGCTGCACCTGCTGCTTCATTCGCTTGACCTTCAATAGCTGCTTTTTTGATAGAAGCTGTTTGCATTTCAGCAGTAAACTTATTAACCTGGCTAGCAATGGTTAAACTATCCATCAATGCATTTCCGTTATTGAAATCTCGGCTACCTGCTCCGAATTGTGCACCATCTAATTCCATACCCATGGTTTCCATCTGGAAAGAGAAATCTTGTCCAATTGCTAGAGAAACACTATCAGTGCTAAAGCTGAATGGTTTGTCTTTTGAAGCAGGATCTCTTTGTTTAAGCATCATTTCCATCTGAAATTGATCAATCAACTTTCGAGATTCTTCGTTGGTAAGGCCTTGATCATTCCCTTGATCTACAAAACCTTTTTGTAGCATATCTGCATTAAGTGCCATTCCCTGCATTTTCATGTTTTGGGAAAGGTAATTACCAATGGCGTAGGACATGCTGTCTTTTGCAGTGGCAAGTTTTGAACTGCTAGTACCTATACTGGCTCCATCTCCACCACAGGCAGAGAATATTAGCAACAAACTCACACAAAAGCCTCCGGTGAGGATTAATTTTTTCATGTAATTTTTAATTTTGTTTAAAGAAGACGCAAGCTACCAAGATTTTGGGGATTATTGCCAAATATTAACTTCCATTTCTAAACTAATTTTGAATTTTTGACGTACAGATTCCTGAATTTTTAGGGCAAGTGCATGGATTTCTGCTCCCTTTGCTTTACCATAATTGACTAGTACCAATGCTTGTCGTACATGAGTTCCAGTATCTCCTATCCGCTTGCCTTTCCAACCGCAGCGCTCAATCAGCCAAGCAGCGGGGAGTTTTACCGTTCCATCTACTTGTGGATAATGTGGTATTTCAGCATAATCTGCTTGAAGTTTGGAAAAGGATTTTACATCAATTACTGGATTTTTAAAAAAGCTTCCGGCATTTCCAATCTCTTTTGGATCAGGAAGTTTTTCAGAACGAATCTTAATCACAGCATCGCTAATATCTTGGATAGTTGGTTGATCGATACCCGAAGCCGATAGGACGGTTTTTATGGCTCCGTAAGAAAGTCGAAGTCGATGCGGTGGTTTGGAAAGTTTAAACCAAACTTTGGCAATAATATATTTTCCTTTTAGTTTGTTTTTAAAAACACTATTGCGATAACCGAATGCTAGTGCTTTTTTTCTAAAAATTTTCACTTTCCCCGTTGCTATTTCTACGGCTTCCAGTTTATGAAAAACATCTTTAATTTCTACCCCATAGGCACCGATATTTTGCATAGGAGAAGCGCCCACCGTTCCAGGAATCAAGGATAAATTTTCTAATCCCCCTAGATCATTTTTTACTGAAAATAAAACCAATTGATGCCAATTGACTCCACCTCCGGCAGAGAGATAAACGGCGTGTTTAAAACTTCTTTCAATTTTTATTTCAGGAATAGACATTTTTAAAACTACTCCCTCTAAATCGTTTAATAATAAAATATTCGAACCTCCTCCTAAAACATAAAAGGGTTCAGTCAATTCTTTTAGAACGGCACGGAGTTGTGGAACAGAATTTATTTCTATTATTCTTTTAGCACCAGCTTCGATGCCAAAAGTATTAAACGGTCTTAGTGATTTATTCATGTAAAAGATGTGGATAAGCGATTTCAAAACCCCAAAGTCCTTTTTTTATTGGTAAAACTACGCGGTCTCCTTTCAGTGTTTCTTCATAAATAGGGGTGGTGGTAGTTAACCGAATGATCGCTCCTTTTCGAATGACAAAGGAATAAAACCCATCCGGATTCTCTTGTGGAATATTACCAAACCTACTTTCATTAAAGGCTTCATTTTTAACGAACTCTACAGACTCTTCTACGGGACTTCCAAAAGCGCCAAGCCGATTGGTCATACTAAATACCAAGGGCATCAGCATTCCACCAAGAACCATCATCCCGATAGCAAGTTGAAATTTTTCGATGATCTCCTGATTTTCTTTCATTAGTTTAAAACCAACGGCAAGACCTAC
>JALZUU010000073.1 GCA_023300665.1 Saprospiraceae bacterium
ATTACTTTTACACCAGAAGTTGGTGATGAGTTTGATGCTAAAGTAGTAACGATTATGCCTTATGGTGCATTCGTTGACTTCTCTGGAAAGAGTGGTTTATTGCACATCTCTGAAATCTCTCACACTAGATTAGAAAAAGTGGAAGATGAGTTAAATCTTGGAGACATGGTAAAAGTGAAGATTATCGGAATCGATAAACGAACTGGTAAACTGCGTCTATCTCGCAAGGCTTTAATGGAAGGTGGCCCGGTAGCAAGTAATGACCGTCGAGATGATCGCCGTGACGACCGTCGAGATGACCGTGGTCCTCGTAGATAATAATTAGTTTTATAAAAGTCAATACGTTAGGATAATCTTTATGTTTGAATAAATAATTGATTATCAGTAGTTTAGACTTGTTAAAATAAAAACTATTGCCCGATTTCAACTTTTAGTTGATTTCGGGCATTTTTTTTGAACAATAGGAAGAGTAGTCAGTAACGGTGTAATTGCCTATGATGATACCACCCGAACTACAATTTGTTCGCCTTTTCCTATCCTTCCCCTCGCACATTGATTTGTGATTTTATTCAAATCATTTAATACGTAAAAATTTTAATTAATCTGATTAGTAGAAATATTCTACTAGATGATTAATAATGAAGCTTTTAAACAGTTTCAAGGACTAAGACTGGTTCAAAAATGGATCATATCGTAGTCTTTAGTTGTGACAAATAGCGAGCATTTATAACGTTAAATTCTCTGGTTATATACTTTTTTACAAAAAAGTCAAGTTTTTTTTTATACTTTTAGTTAACTAATTTGAATAATATCCGTAAGAAAAAGGTGTTAATCAACAACGTGACCATTTAAATAAAAACAAAAACTTACAGTATATAAGGAAGAACTTACGCCGCAACAATTGAGTAGATACTAGACTTTAGTTTAAAATGTTAGATAGAGCAATCAAATGAATATTTTAAAATAGAGTCACCTAAACAAAATAAATATTTTATAATCATCCCTCAATTCAAATTATCCATGACATGCGTCAACTGAAAATCACAAACAAAATTACAGCACGAGAATCCCTCGCGCTAGACAAATATCTAAATGATATTGGCAAAATTAGCATGCTGAATGCGGAGGAAGAAGCCGAAATGGCTCGTCGAATTAGAAAAGGCGATACGGAAGCACTCAATATAATGACAAGAGCCAACCTTCGTTTTGTTGTATCGGTCGCAAAGCAATACCAAAACCAAGGATTATCACTCAGTGATTTGATCAATGAAGGAAATGTTGGATTGATGAAAGCGGCAAAGCGTTTTGATGAAACCAAAGGATTTAAATTTATCTCTTATGCAGTTTGGTGGATTAGACAATCCATTCTTCAATCTATCGTAGAATACTCAAGAATCGTTCGTCTACCACTTAATAAGGTAGGTTCATATAATAAAGTAAACGAAGCATTTTTATCTTTCGTTCAAGAATTCGAACGAGAACCAACCAACGAAGAATTAGCAGATATTCTCAATATAAATCCACGAGAAATCAACAATATGCTCAAGGGCAATGGTCGCCATCTTTCTTTTGATGCTCCAATGAGTGGAGAAGAAGGAGACTCAACCATGCTTGACGTGATTGTCGGTAGTGAACCTGCGGATAGTCCCGATAATAATCTGATGGAACAATCACTAAAGGAGGAAGTCCAACAAGGATTATCTATTTTATCTCCAAGAGAGGTAGAGGTCTTGAGTTCTTATTATGGTTTGAATGGTTATAAAAGCCTGACACTGGAAGAAATTGGCGATCTATACGGTTTGACACGCGAACGTGTTCGTCAAATTAAGGAACGTGCCATCCGACGGTTGAGAAAATCATATAATCGAAATAATCTGAAATCTTATTTAGGATAAAATATATCATAAATAATTCATTCATGTAAAAAAAATCTGTCCTCATTAATTAATGGGAACAGATTTTTTTATTTGAATAAGTAAAACAAATTGCCTACCCTAAATAGGGTGTTTTTTCTGTTTTTTAAAACAATTTGAATGATCATATCATTTAAATTTGTCCGGATAAGACATCTTTATAAATAATTCTTTAATTTGCAACTTCAAGTTTGGCCCTTCAACACACTTCTCTTGTGTGTTTTACGATACTGCTTATTATTTCTTTAGAATTTTTCTTTGAATAAAAAAGCTTCATATTCGTACAAAATTAAATTAAGAATGGGAAAAAGGAAAATCCTTATTACCGGAGGCGCAGGTTTTATTGGCAGCCATGTCGTATGTAGAATGCTCAAATCTGGCTATCACGTAAATATTCTCGACAATTTTTCAACAGGTAAAAAACGGAATATTCCAATTCACGAACAGGTTACCCTTTTTGAAGGTGATATTCGTGATTCATCGATGGTAGATAAGGCAGTTCAAGGATGTGCGACGATTGTCCATCTAGCAGCGATCGTTGGAGTGGAAGAAGTGATAGCCCAACCGCTACAAACAGTAGAAGTAGAAACAATCGGAACTTATAATATAGTACAAGCTGCTCGAAAAAATGGAGTAAAGAAAATTATTTATGCTTCTTCTAGTGCCGTTTATAAAGCGGTAGAAACCAATAGCAGCCGCGAATCCGATGAGCTTGGATTGGTCAGTAATTATGCGATTGCAAAACGGCTAAACGAACGATACTTATCTGCTTTAATTCAGACGGATAATATTTCTGTTAATTGTCTTCGTTTTTTTAATATCTATGGCGAACGACAAGATACCAGAATGGTTATTCCTCGATTTTTTCAACAGGCACTCACCAACCAACCTATCGAAGTTTTTGGACCAGGAAATCAGACCAGAGATTTTACTTCTGTCATTGATGTGAAGGAAGCTATTTTTAAATTGATTCAACGACCTAACGTGAATGGTACTTTTAATATCTCTCGAGGTCAAGAAACAACCATCGCAGAATTAGCTAAAGCTATTAAAAATATTACTCAATCGAAATCTGAAATTATAATGTTAGGTCATCCTTCTGAGAGAGAAACATTTAGAGTCAATCGTAGAATTGGGAGTAATGATAAATTATTTGCCGCTATTGATTTTCGCCCAAGTATTAAACTATTGGAAGGACTTAATTCTTATTTTGAAAAAGAACAAGAAACAAATTCAGTTTTTTTAGATAAGGTTTAGAATATCAATAGCCAATAGCCAATAGCCAATAGCCAATAGCAAAAAGCAAGAAACTATGTCAGAAGAAATAATTGACTACTCTGGCCGGATTAGTAAGAATTGGTTTCGTAATAAATGGAAAGGACTTACGAATCATTATTACAGAATGAAAAGAGATTATCTTTGGGAGGTACATCGCCGTATTCATAAAATTGATTTGGATTATTCCAAAATCCCAGAAGGGTCCATGCCTGTGATGATTAATAATTTTAACAGACTGGACTTGCTTAAAAAACAGGTTGATTGGCTATTAACTTTAGACGATCCAATTGCCATCATTATTGTAGATAATAAATCGACTCTTCCACCTTTATTGGAATATTATGAACAATTAAATCATCCGTACGTACAAGTCGTTAAGTTGAATTATAATTCGTGGAGAAACGGAGTAAAATACCTTGGAAAACATAGATTATCTGCTTTTGAAAAATTTATAATTACAGACGTTGATTTACTTCCTTACTCCAACACCCCTAAAGATTTAATTAGTTATTTATCTAGTTTATTAGATCGTTATCCTACGTATAATCACATAGGAACCTCTCTAGAAATTAATGATTTGCCGGATCATAATCCGCTGAAACCATTGGTCTTAAAATTTGAAAATAACTTTTGGCCGCCTTTAGCGAAGACCGTAGATGGAAATTTGTTTGTTAGCGCAATTGATACGACTTTTGCGATGTATCGTTCGTCTTCAGATATTTTGAGCGTTCATGGAGCACTACGGACGAATCGGCCTTATACTTTAAAACATGTAGATTGGTATTTAAATCCTGAAAATTTTTCGCCAGAATATCAATATTATTTAGAATCCTGCAAGCCTTGTGCTACTTGGGCACAGCAATCAAAAAAGGAAAAGAAACTTAAGAATTACTGGAATGGCCAAAAAAATAAATCTCCCGCCTCGTACACCTAGCTATCAATCCCTTCTTCGCATTCAGCGATTTATGAAAAATCCGATTCCTTTCATGAATCGAAATCTAAAAAAATATGGAGAGACGTACTGTTTTAGTCTTCGTTATAGTAAGGTCAATATAATCACCATTGATCCAGATATTATCCAACATTTTCTTCGTAAAAATGAGGATAATTATAAAAAACCAATTGCTGATAATGAGGTCCTTGGGCATTTTGTTGGCAAAGGTTTATTATTGGCAACGGGCGAACGACACGATGCACATCGCAAATTAATGGCTCCGGGTTTTCGACCCAAAAGTATCGGCCGATTGATCGGTTTAATGGACGAACAAATAGA
>JALZUU010000074.1 GCA_023300665.1 Saprospiraceae bacterium
TCAATAGGTACACCGTCTTCGTCTAATCGGAATTTTACTTCTTCTCCTTCAAAAGCAATGGCCCCATTTTTAAATTTCTTCTTTCGTAATTTTTTGGCAATCGTATTGAGTAATAATAATTCTCCATGTAATTCTCCTTCGCCAGCTTCCAGAATTTCTTGTGCTTCTTCGTACGCAAATCGACGATCAGAATGAATCAAAGTTTTTCCAAACCAGCGACTCGTCACCTTATAGGATTCGTTAAAAGTAAAGACCGCAGAGAAAGTACACTTGTCCTCGTTGGGACGCAACGAACAAAGTTCATTAGACAATCTTTCTGGTAACATTGGACAAACTCGATCTACTAAATAAACGGAAGTAGAACGCTTAAAAGCTTCTTTGTCTAGTGCGGTGTTTGGACGAACATAATGCGTAACATCCGCAATGTGTACACCGATTTCAATATCTCCGTTTTCTAGTTTTTGAACAGACAAAGCATCATCAAAATCTTTTGCCGTATCTGGATCAATCGTAAAAGTCGTAACCTTGCGCATGTCTCGTCGTCGAGCAATTTCTGCCTCGTCCAAGTCATCGTTTAGTAATTCCGATTCTGCAATTACTTCCTCTGGGAAATCAATGTTAAAACCATTATTAATTAAAATGGCATTCATCTCAATATTGTTACTACCTGCTGCACCGAGAACGGTGGTCACACGACCGAACATATTCTTAACCACACGAGTTGGCCACTTGGTGATTTTTACGACGGCCTTTTCTCCGTCTTTTGCTTCAAGCAAATTGTCTAGTTCGATAAATACTTCAAACTCACGTCCTCCAATTTCGACGAGTCCAATGGCATATTTTGATCCAATAGAAATGGTAGCGATAAAAAATTCAGAAGCACGTTCTAATACTTTAGTGATTTTTCCTTCGGGTTTTCGTCGACCGCGTGCTGCGCTAACAGCTACCGTTACTTTGTCTCCATTCATGGCACCACTAAGATATTTGGCGGGAACATAAACATCGTTTTCTAGACTATCGACAATGATATATCCAGCTCCACTACGGGTAATGTCTACGACTCCTTGATGCTCCTTGGTAATGACAGGACCAGAAGAAACGTTTCGGTCGAGTCTGTATAATTTATCTCCAAAAGAAAATAATTTTCCTTCTTCGGTAAGTCCTTCCAATGCATGTTGAACCGCATCGGGAGAATTAGTAATTTTTAATTTTCGAATAATCTGTTTTGCATTTAGTTTTTTACGGGCATTCCGTTTGAGTAATTTGAATACCTCGTTTTTTAGATCTCGGGCGCTTAATTTGCGTCCTTTGTTTTTTGATTTTTTTTTGTTTTGCATAATTTTTATATAAAGTGGTAGGAGTCATTTGGGCTCCTTTAAAAAGCCACGCTGATAGACGAAATATGTTTTATTCTGAAATGATTTCTCCGTTTGGTAAAATTTCTAAGGAAAAAGATTTGCTAGAACTAGCATCAAATTGGTTGGTATGTGCATCGGCTTCTCCCGCTGCGATATATATGATTAGTTCCTCGTCAATCGTGGCAACTGAAGTTAATAACGAGTTTTCTATCACTTTAGTTCCAGCAATCGTACTACGATCTATTTCTACTCCTTTTCGATTAAAGGTTAGCATCACATATTGATAGTCTAATAAAGCACCAACCCAGTAGACAATGGCAACAAATTCTTCTGATTTTTTTAGTCTAAAACAAGGGATAAATTCCGTAAATTCGTCCAGTTCTGGATCTTTAGGGCTTAGAATATACTGATCGATCATCAATTGAGGTAGAGGATCATTGATTCGACTGAATTCTAAATGGGTGTCTTCTCCGATGGTAACGGGTAATTCAACGATAGGAAACTTTTTGAGAAATTCGCCAAATCGGACTTTATTCATTTTAGTCATATGATATTGATTAGATGAAGTTTTTGAACAACTTCAATATTATCACAAAGATAATCTAAAAGGATCGGATCGCTCTAAAGTTCAGTCTTCTGATTTTTTACTTTAATTAGATTTATTCTAAATAGCCTATGTGCGCGCCTATTCTCCAAACATTATTGGGTATATTCGTTATATTCAATAGCTTTGCAAAGCCTTTACAAAAGGCTAAGATTTTTTTTCAGGCTAACTTTTATAAACAAAACGCACTATAATATGAGTTGGATTACAAACTTTCTGACTTCTTCCATCGGACGAAAACTTATCATGAGTCTTACTGGACTCTTTTTGATTCAATTTTTATTGGTTCATTTGATTGGAAACCTTCAATTAATACTTAATGATGGTGGAGAAAAATTTAATCTCTACGCTCAGTTTATGACGACTAATCCAATCATTAAAACTACTTCCTATCTCTTATATTCGGGTATTATATTACATATTGTTCAAGGCCTGCTGATTTGGAAGCAAAATAGTGGTTCTAGAAATACCCGTTATGCTGTTAGTAAAAATCCTAATGTTGGGTTTTCTTCTAAGAATATGGGGTGGTTAGGAACAATCATTTTGGTATTTCTAATCTTACATCTCTGGCAGTTTTGGTTCCAGATGCATTGGGGAGTTTTAGCGGGACCACCCGTTGATTACAATGAAGGTACTGGACCAGTGAAAAACCTTTATGCTACTGTATCAGCAGCCTTTAAAAATCCACTTTATGTAATTGCTTACGTGATCGGAATGATTGTAGTCGGTTTGCACCTAAAACATGGTTTTCAAAGTGCTTTTCAGACCTTAGGTTTGAACCATAAGAAATATACACCGTTAATTAATGGACTAGGATTGATTTATTCAATTCTTGTTCCACTAGGATTCGCAATTATTCCTATTTACTTCTACCTTTTTAGATAATTAAAATATTCTGAGATATGCCATTCAAAGCAAATTCTCCGCAAGGAGCCCTCGACGATAAATGGACTAAATACCGGTCTACCATGAATTTGGTGGCACCTAATAACAAGCGTCGTATCGACATTATTGTTGTAGGTACTGGACTTGCTGGAGCTGCCGCAGCAGCCACGCTTGGAGAACTAGGATATAACGTAAAAGCATTTACCTTTCACGATAGTCCTCGTAGAGCACACAGTATTGCCGCCCAAGGTGGAATCAATGCTGCAAAAAATTATCAGAACGATGGAGATAGTGTTTTCCGTTTGTTTTACGATACGATCAAAGGAGGAGATTATCGCTCCCGTGAATCTAATGTACATCGTTTGGCAGAAGTAAGCCGAAATATTATTGACCAATGTGTCGCGCAAGGTGTTCCTTTTGCTCGTGAATATGGTGGTCTACTAGCCAATCGTTCTTTTGGTGGAGTACAAGTATCTCGTACTTTTTATGCGAAAGGACAAACTGGTCAGCAATTATTATTAGGAGCTTATCAAGCATTATCTCGTCAGATTTCCTTAGGAAATGTAGAGATGTATAACCGACATGAGATGTTGGATGTAGTAATTGAAGATGGAAAAGCACGTGGTATTATTGCACGTAATCTTTTAACTGGAGAACTCGAACGATTCGGCGCACATTGTGTGGTATTAGGAACAGGTGGCTACGGAAACGTATTCTATCTTTCAACCAATGCAATGGGATCTAACGTATCCGCAGCATGGCGAGCAACCAAGCGAGGTGCCTTAATGGCAAACCCTTGTTACACGCAAATTCATCCTACTTGTATTCCAGTTTCTGGTGAATACCAATCCAAGCTAACGCTGATGTCAGAGTCGTTAAGAAATGATGGCCGAGTTTGGGTACCTGCACACAAAGAAGATGTGATGGCGATCAGAGAAAAACGGATGTCTGCGAAAGATATTCCTGAAGATCGTAGAGATTATTATTTGGAAAGAAGATATCCTGCTTTTGGTAATCTTGTGCCAAGAGATGTTGCGTCACGTGCAGCGAAGGTGGCTTGTGATGAAGGATTCGGTGTTAATAAAACTGGATTAGCGGTTTTTCTTGATTTTGCTTCAGCGATTCAACGTTACGGAAAAACAGAAGCACACTCTAGTGGTATTCATAATCCAGATGCAAAGAAAATCGAAGAACTTGGTAAGAAAGTGATCGAAGCTAAATATGGTAACCTTTTCGAAATGTATGAGAAGATCACCGGAGAAAATCCTTATGATGTTCCAATGAAAATTTTCCCAGCAGTTCACTATACAATGGGTGGCCTATGGGTAGACTATAATTTAGAAACCAATATCCCAGGGTTGTTTGCACTCGGTGAGTGTAACTTCTCTGATCACGGTGCTAACCGATTAGGTGCTTCGGCATTGATGCAAGGATTAGCGGATGGATATTTTGTGATTCCTTACACAATTGGTCAGTTCTTATCAAAAGAAATTCGAACACCAAAGATTGATAATAGCTCTCCTGCCTTTATGAAAGCAGAGAAAGATGTTGATGATCGTCTGACAAAATTATTGAGTATCAATGGTGCTCAATCAGTGGAAAGTTTCCATCGTCGTTTAGGATTGATCATGTGGGAATATTGTGGAATGTCACGTAACGCGGAAGGACTGCAAAAAGGACGTAAGTTGATCAAAGAATTACGAGAAGAGTTTTGGAAAGATGTATTTGTTCCTGGTAATCAAGATGAGTTTAACCCTGAATTAGAGAAGGCAACCCGGGTAGCGGACTTCTTAGAATTAGGTGAACTGATGATGGTAGATGCATTGGATCGAAACGAATCTTGTGGTGGACACTTCCGAGAAGAATATCAATCAGAAGGAGGAGAAGCACAACGTCGAGATGACGAATACGCTTATGTAGCTGCTTGGGAATGGGTGAATGATGGTGATCCAATTTTACACCGAGAAGATCTAGAATTCGAAAACGTAGAGTTAAAAACTAGATCGTATAAGTAAAGCTATTGGCACTCGGCTATTAGCCATTGGCTTCCTTCTAACGTATTTCCATACGTTTGCTTTGTGGTAAAAGGGAAGCCAATAGCTAAAGGCTAATAGCCAATAGCAGAAATTATAAAAGACATAGAAAATTTTGAAAGTAAACTAAAATTATAGGTGATTTCATTTGTACTAAAACAATCACGATAATTTTTTAAAACTAATAATATGAAACTGACGCTTAAAATTTGGAAACAAGCAAATAATAAAACGGCTGGAAAATTTGAATCTTACCAAGTCGAAGCGGACGAACATATGTCCTTTCTTGAAATGTTGGATGTATTAAACGAGTCTTTGCTAACGCAGAAAAAAGAACCGGTGGTATTCGAACACGATTGCCGTGAAGGGATCTGTGGTTCTTGTAGTATGGTGATTAATGGACAACCACACGGACCTAACAAAGGAACAACAGCTTGTCAGCTACACATGCGTTATTTTAAAGATGGTCAGACAATTACGATTGAGCCATGGCGTGCAAAAGCATTTCCAATTATTAGGGACTTAGCGGTTGATCGTTCTGCTTTTGATAGAATCATTCAAGCAGGTGGATATATCTCCGTTAATACTGGACAAGCACAAGATGGAAATGCAATTCCGATTGAAAAAGGATTGGCTTCCGAAGCGATGGATGCAGCGACTTGTATTGGTTGTGGTGCTTGCGTAGCAGCTTGCCCGAATGCTTCAGCGATGCTATTTACTTCTGCTAAAGTTTCGCATCTTGGATTGATGCCACAAGGAGCTGTAGAGCATACCAAGCGGGTACAATCTATGGTTACTCAAATGGATACAGAAGGTTTTGGAAACTGTTCAAATGTTGGTGCTTGTGAAGCAGAGTGTCCAAAAGGAATTTCAATTGAAAATATCGCTAGAATGAATCGACAATATATCGGGTCGGTTTTTGGTTCTGCTACGAAAGTAGAAAAGGC
>JALZUU010000075.1 GCA_023300665.1 Saprospiraceae bacterium
AGCGCAACCATCTGCGTTAGTAGCTTCATCAGTTGGCGTGTTAGGACATGCATCATTTGCATCACAAATAGCGTCACCATCTGCATCTGCAAAAGTATTAGTAATGATACCAGCGACACAAATATCTACAGTACATGGATCGTTATCATCAACGGTCAATTGCGAACAAGCACAACCATCTGCGTTGACCGCTTCACCAGTTGGGGTATCCGAACATAGATCTGAACCATCTAAGATCCCATCCATATCTGTGTCTACTTCCTCTGTAATGATAATATTGTAAGGTTGTAGACTGCTAAAGCCTATTTCACAATTAGTATCTTCTATTCGGATAAAGAAATTTGTTTGTGTGGGATCATTCGGGGTAAATGTATTGGTTATTGGATCAAAAATACCTGTTGGTCCTAATCCGAAAAATAGATCGAAAGGCCCATTGTAAAACTCAACCAGAAAGCCAGTAGGATCGAAATCAATTGCTGGGCTGTAAACACCAGGGGTAGTAGGTTCTGGAAATTCAACCGAAAGGTAATCAATAAAGATACCATCATTAATTATTGGGTTAGATACAGAGGTGAGGCCTGATGCTGGTAATGATAAGATACCACCAGGGTTGTTTGTAAAATTCCCAGTGTTTGTAATTGGCCCATTGTCAAAATCGTCATTTATGGATAAAGATCCATTATTTGTAAGGTTACCTCCATTATTGAATAAAGTAGTTCCTATATTGATAGAACCACAAGTCTGATTATTAAATGTGCCATCTCCTTCTATTTGGACACCATTTGTATAATTTCCACTTATAGAAATAGAAGCAGCAGAAGTATTATCCAACGTACCATTTTTTATGATTAAAGGTACCTGAACTAATGGTGAGAAACCATTTTCTATTATACTTAACTGATTATTGTTAGTGAAAGTACTACCTTCATCAATTTCTAATCCATTAGCAATTGTGTTAATGATTGACACTTCACCATCATTTATTATTTGACCTTTGTTTAGTAAGCTTACTGAATTAGGGTCGCCTACGATACCAATATTGCCTAAGTTTATTTCTCCAAATTCTGTATTTAGAATAGTACCATTGTTTGTGATACCTCCGAAAATTGGGGTACCATTGAAACCTAGTCTTGTTATATTGATATTCCCATTATTTGTGATTAATCCATTATTTAAGATAGATGTCGTGGTTGTATTTTGAACATCTAATCTACCAGATTGGAGAATAGAAAGTTCTCCGCCACTTTCGATGGTGACCGAAGCAGCTTCTGGGGCTATTGTTCTTACTTCTGGTCCACTTTGCGGACTGACATTTGGAATAAGAACTAGATCTATGTTTGTTGGAACGACACTTGGATTCCAGTTTGCAGGATTTTCCCAATCGGCATCTGCTGCACCGGTCCAAGTAATGGTCTGCTGTGCTCCGGCTGTAATGGAAAAAAGCCCAATTGCTAAGATAAGCATCAAACCTCGTAGGCAATAACTACCCGAGATTTTTTGTTTTTGAAATAATAATTGTTTGGTAAAGTTAAAAATCATAATGTTTAAAAAGTTTAGTGATATACGTAATAAAGTTGTCTATTAATGATAGAATTTTTGATAAAAGAGGTTCGTAATAAACAATACGAATCAGCCCGTTCCATGGGTAGAACGACTAATTTAAGGTAACACAAATCGTTAAATCGTAATCAACAATTTATAACAAATGTGTTTTAATATACTTTGTAAACAGTGTAATAAAATGAAAACAGTGAAAGGGACAGTTAAATAGTAATAATAAATAACTTAGGAGTGCATAAAGTGCTATGTTGTAAATATCGGAATAATATTTAAGAATAAAAATTTATTTTTTAATAAAATTTATTTTTGTTTGGTATTCTTTTAGAAAAACAGTAATAGTGAAGTGGGATTTGCTTTTATGATTTGAAATAGTGGGTTAACTGAAATAATAGTATTTTTTAGGATTAACTTTATCAGCCTAAGAATACGCTCTAATTTCAACTTTTCTAAAGGTAAAAACATGACTCCTAAAATACTCGGTCTGCGTACCACGATCTATAAAGTAGGCGATCTAGCCGCTGCAAAAACCTGGTATGCTAAAGCCTTTTGTGTCGCTCCTTATTTTGACGAACCTTTCTATGTTGGTTTTAATATTGGTGGCTTTGAACTTGGTCTGCAACCCGAAGAAGTTCCCGTCTCTAAAAAACTAGATACCGTTCTTGCTTACTGGGGCGTCGAAAATATTCAAGAGGTCTATCAACACTTAATCGATACAGGCGCGACGGTGCACGAACCACCTACCAACGTGGGAGGAGAATTGATGGTCGCCTCTGTCAAAGATCCTTGGGAAAATGTAGTAGGAGTGATTTATAATCCGTATTTTGGAAAGGAGGAGAAGAGAAATTGATTTGGATCAGATATAATAACATAAGAACGAAATAGTATTGAACTATCTTCGTTTTTTTCAAAAACAAATTCAAATTCAAATTCAAAAACAAAAACAAAAACAAAAACAAATTCAAAAACTTCAATCTTACCTTATCAACGAATCAAGACCTGTCGGCTGACTTAGAGTTCTAGTCAAAAAGTGACATAAAATTATATACACTTTTCTATCTATAGAATAAGGGTTCTCATTGTAGAATAAGTTTGAATTCCGACCTTGAGCTTTTTTCCACTTAGTGCATTAAGAAAAAGTCTTAAATCGGATACTGTATGAGCTAAGAAAATGCTAAAAAGATAAATAATTTTATCCTAAATATGATGGATAATAAATCTACAATTTTCAATGCGAGTTTATCCGATTTGATTTTTTCTTAGAAGTGCTAAGTTCGAAAAATGCGACAGGCGGCAGATTTTTTGCCTGCCTTCCTGCGGAACGCAGGCAGGTTTCGTTTTTTTTCTGCCAAAAAAGGTGCTGTGTTGAA